>CAIMLU010000066.1 GCA_903842365.1 uncultured bacterium | reverse complement strand
TGCACTCTGTTCAGCTTCCTGTTTTGACTTACCATCACCCTGAGCAACCAAATCTTTATTTAAATATACACCAACAGTGAAAAATTTGTCGTGATCAGGGCCACTTTCCTTTATTGTCTTGTACGCTGGAGTAACCCCTGTATGCTCTTGTGACTTTTCCTGGAAAAGACTTTTCGAATCAGTGAGGTTTCCGCGAGCAATCAATTTATCTGCAAAGTTGAGCAGGTTTTGGTCAATGAATACCTTTGCCGAATCATATCCCTTATCAATATAAATAGCACCAATAACTGCCTCAATTGCGTTTGCCAAGATATACTGGCGCGCACGGCCAACATCTTTTGCTTCACCCTTTGAAAGAAGCAAGCAATCATTCATCCCAAGTCCAGATGCAACCTCTGACAGAGTGATTGCATTCACGAGAGCCGATCGATATGTTGTTAAATCACCTTCAGGATTATCTGGGTAATTTCTATACAAAAAATCAGTAACAACAAGCTCGAGTATCGCATCACCTAAAAACTCGAGGCGTTCATTGTGCTCAAGTTTAAGAGACCTGTTTTCATTGATGTAAGAACGATGAGTAAAAGCCTGACGCAAAAGCGCTTGGTTTTCAAATGTTATTCCAGTCTTTTTCTCAAATGCCTTTATCTGTTCCATGATACGTGAGTATTTATAGCCTTGGCCTTTAGACTACCCATTAATTCCTTTTCTGCAAGATAGTGATCGCTTTTGTGACAATGGGAAGCAAATCATCATAAAAATTAAGATCTGCAATATCAGCAGCCTTAAACCACTCTGCCCTGTCCAAACCACCAGTCTCTGCAAGAGTAAGGGGCTCGTATGTTGCACCCGCAAGGAAATACGTTACCTGTTTACGTAACTTCCCTTTTTCAGGATGTGTCGCAACGTATTCATTTTGACTCAATTCGTCCTCAACAACAACACTAATACCAATCTCCTCTTTTATTTTGCGTATTGTACCCTCCCTCACGTCCTCGCCGTCATTTAAACCGCCCTTAGAAAGGGTCCAGCGACCAAATACATCATGAACAAGGGCAAGAAAATACTCACCTTCATGCTTTGAATAAATAACAGCGCCACCCAGTTTAACAATGGGCATCTTTTCAAGGGGAAGATTGAATTTATCATCCTTTCTTTTTGAAATAGCATCCTTACCGGGTTCACCAATCTCCTTGTATACAGAACCGAGTACTCCGTTTACGAAACGACCACTATTTTCACCACCATAGTTTTTAGCAAGTTCAATAGCTTCATTGATTGCAACTTTTGCTGGGACTTCGTTTCGATCAGAGAACAAAAGTTCTGCCAAACCCATGCGCAAAATATTTCTATCAACCATTGATATTTTATCAAGTGGCCAATCAGGGGCGGCTTTTGTGATAATCGCGTCAATTTCAGGTTTTTTTGCAATAACGAGCTTTGCAAGATTCTGCATGAACACAACATCTCCATCGGGTGCAAATTCTAAAGCATCCCTATCAATAACAAAAGGCACCTCAGAATCAGCAATATGCCTGAAATCCCACTCAAAGAGGGATTGCAGTACAACCGATCGTGCGAGGTGCCTGTTTGCCATATTTATTTTGTATTAAGAACTTTAAAGTATGAATCGAACCGCAGGAGGCATTAAGCCTTCTTTTGATTTTTAGCTTGAGCGCGTTTAAGTGAGCGTTCGAGCTTTTTTTGCAAACTCTTAACAGGACGGCCTTTATACATGCCGGTCTCTGCTGATGCAATGTGACGTAGATGAACTACGCCAGTCTTTGAATCCTTTGAAAGCGCTGGCTTTGCAAGCGCGTGATGTGATCGTCTGTTTCCAGTATGCGATCGGGTGCTTCTCATTCGTACAACCATAGTGAGAGAGATAGTAACGCATGTTGTAAAAAAAAGCAACAAGAACACATAATAAACCATGCACCGACTAGAAGTCAGTACTGAAATAAGGGAAAATTGAAGCAAATATAACTTGGCACCCTAGGCCAATCCAATACGGATTAAACGAGAAGACATCATTACATTTAGAAGTAAAAAGACCCGAGCACGTTCGCTCGGGTCTTTATAAACCTCAAAGAAAAATCCTTTAAGGTATTCTAAATGAAGGACGCACTGCGGTAGGGACCATTCCCTGGCACAGAGACGTGTTTCAACATAGATGATACCCCTTCCCTTGCCCTTAAGTAAAATAAGTTATCAACAATTACACATGTGATGTTTTTTCCTTCTCAATCACTCTTCCAGATTTAAGGTACTCACGGGCAACCTCTGCAACCTCAGTCGCACTATCGGTAAGCATAAGTCGTGTACGTAATTCACGCGCACCATCAAAACCATTCACGTACGCCTTGTAGTGTTTTTTCATAATGGCAAAATTTTTCTTACCACCCAACGTCTTGTCGAATAATGTTGTGTGTTCTACAAGCGCTTTAATTTTTTCTTCAGTTGTTATTTTTTTCTTTTTTGCATCAAAAAACCATGGGTTACCAAAAATACCACGACCAACCATGACACCATCGGCACCGTATTGTTTTGCCAATTCTTTCCCCTGTCTCAGGGATGTAATGTCTCCATTACCAATAACAATAGTGGGAATATTCATTCGATCGCGAATCGCTACAACCTCGGCAACATGCTCCCATCGAGCAGGAACAAGGGACATCTCTTTTCGGGTCCTACAGTGAATAGTAAGGGCGGCAACACCCTCCTCTAAGATATGAGGAATCCAATTTGCTATCTCATTTTTTGAATAACCAATACGTGTCTTCACCGACACAGGTATGTTTGGTGCCCCTTCTTTTGCTGCACGAATAACTTCACGCGCACGCACTGGGTTCTTTATCATTGCAGAGCCAGCACCCTGACGTTCAATTGATTTATCAGGACAGCCCATGTTGATATCGATGCCATCAAAACCGAGTGATTCGACAATCCGTGCCGCCTCGCGCATTTTATCTGGGTTCGACGAAAAAAGTTGAGCAACGATGGGACGTTCTGTTTTTGAATATTCTAAATCAAGAGAAAGGATTTCACGACCCATAGAACAAAGACCGTCAGCAGAAACAAATTCAGTCCACATAACATCAGGTTTACCGTATTTTACAAACATACGTCGAAAGGCAACATCAGTCACATCAGACATTGGGGCGATGGTAAAAAAGGGACGCTTTTCTCTTTTTGACGCATCACGAACACGCGACCAAAAACCCATAACAATGGGGTTGTTGGTTGTTGTAAGTTTAGTACTTTTTTGTACTTTACTGTTTTTTTTCTTTATAGAAGACTTTGGGGAGTTCACGAAGATCAATATACTCGACTTTATCCAGAAAGGAAGGCCACTCACCTGTTTTGGTGAGCTCTCGGGCCAAAACTTCAACACCTCGAAGCGATCGTGCCAAGTCATGGGTCGGATCAATAATAAGCGTAACGCCGGAATCAAGAATACAATCAAGACGTCCTTTTGTTGGATGTAATTCCTTTATCACAACGCCTGATACGCGAGCTTGATTTACAAAAAAACTAAGTTCACGAATTTTTTGTGAGACATCAATACGTGCACCTAAAGAAATAGACTGCTCAAGCACAAGCATTGGTAGGTCAGGTGCATTTGCGGCACTTTCAAACACAACGCCATCATCGTCTGACACAAAAGCATCATTTTCACTATTCCCCTTTACAATAATTAACGGCTCACGCAAAACAACGTCAATATGGACCGTGTGCAAACCAATACGAGATACCGATACATTTTTTATCGACACAACTGCTTTTTGTATATCGTCAGAAACACCCTGGCGATTAAAAATGATTGCGTTTGTTCCAGATAAAATAAGGAAACGATTTCGAGACAAGACCCCATGAACAATTGATTCAATACTCGATGTATCTCCTGGAAAACCTGATACTTCAATGTTTTGTATTGTCCAAAAATCTGCGCGAGACCCAAACGAAACAAGGGCAAGCGTTGCGGTAAGGGCAAACAAAAGTCCAAAAAGGAGGAAACGCCTCTTCCTCCTTTTTATAATTTGTATTTTCTGAACCCTATCAAGGCGTGGTGCCGACATGGGGGTATGTTTTATTCTGGACGATTGATGACGTCTTTACCAACAAATTCACGAAGTGCTACGGGAACCTTTATTGAACCGTCAGCCTGCTGATTATTTTCGAAAATTGGTACAAGGATTCGAGGACTTGCGAGTGCGGTGTTATTAAGAGAATGTGCAAATCTCATTTTACCATCAGTATCTTTGTAACGGATATTGAGGCGCCTTGTCTGAAAGTCATGGAAGTACGAACACGAGTGAGTTTCACGGAATGTGTTCTGTGATGGAACCCATGCTTCAAGGTCATATTTCTTTACCTGACCCAACCCAAGATCTGCACCGCAGTTTGCGACGGTGTGATATGGAAGCTCAAGCTTCTCAAGAAGTTCTTCAGAATTTCGGCGAAGCTCTTCATGATGCCTTACCGATTCTTCATGACTTGCCTCACAAATAATGACTTGCTCCCACTTGAAGAATTCATGAACACGAATAAGACCTTTAGTATCTTTACTATGACTTCCCGCTTCGCGCCTAAAACAAGTCGAGAATGCGAGGATTTTAAGTGGTAACTGTGATTTATCAAGCACCTTGTCTGCAAAATAACTCATAGCACCAACCTCACCTGTACCCGAAAGATAATCTTCGTCTTGGGTTTTATACAAGTCCTCTTCACCCTGTGGAAGGTATCCGGTACCGTAAAGTGTCTGCTTACGAACCATCGAAGGCACCATCATCGGCACATACCCTTTTGCAATGAAATGTTTGAGTACCATACCCCACAGCGCAAGGTTTACCGTTACGGCATCACGCTTCAAATAGTAGCCCCGGAAGCCCGCGACCTCTGCACCTCTTTCAAAATCAGCCAAATCAAGCGACTCAACCAAATCAATGTGATTTTTTGGTGTAAAAGGAAACACCGTCTTTTCACCCCACGAATGAACCTCTTTATTATCGGCGTCACTCTCGCCTTCTGGTACTGAAATATCAGGAATATTTGGAACCTGGAGCATCATTGTCTGCCAGTCTTTCAAGACATCTTTCAATTTTTCCTCAAGTTTTGACATCTCACCCTTAAGGGTTTTCATCGCTTCCAGTATTGGAGCACGATCAATATCATTTGACTGAGCGATTTTTTGGCTCGCAACATTTTGCTCTGCACGTCGAGCTTCGATATCGGTTTGTAGGTTACGTCGTTTATCGTCGAGTGAAACTAATTTATCCACATCGAATTCGAGACGCTTTTTCTTTGCGCCCATCCTAATTAAGTCTTTATTTTCTCTGATGAATTTTATATCGAGCATGTTCGTTAGTGTCCCTGACGAAGTACTTGGTCTGGTACATTGAAAACGTAGTACCCCGAGACATGTAAGTGATGATACAATAAAGAACGAATGAATACCATCCGAACACTAACCGGCAGTGATATTCCCGAAGTGCTTCAAGAAATTCCAAAAGCACCTCAAACCCTTTTTGCTATTGGCAACCTTCCTGATCCAAGCACTTACACATACCTCACCGTTGTTGGGACACGCAAACCAACAACATACGGACGAGATGTGTGTGAAAAACTAATCAAGGGACTTGTTGGCCTTCCCGTTGTTATTGTTTCTGGGCTTGCGTTTGGCATTGATTCAATCGCACACAAAGCCGCACTCGACGCAGGATTAAAAACAATTGCAGTGCCAGGATCGGGACTCGATGAAAAAGTGCTCTATCCACGAACGCACGCGCGTCTTGCAAATGAAATAGTCGAGCGTGGTGGATGTTTGTTGTCTGAATTTGAAAATAATCAAGAAGCCGCACCATGGACGTTCCCACAACGTAATCGCATCATGGCAGGACTTTCAAAAGCAACACTTGTTATTGAAGCTGAACGTAAATCAGGCACTCTTATTACTTCAAAATATGCCACCGATTTTAATCGTGACGTACTCACAATTCCAGGATCAATCATGTCACCCCTTTCTGAGGGCCCACACATGTTAATACGTCTCGGGGCAACACCTATTACCTCTGTTGATGACCTTCGTGAAGCGCTCGGTTTTCCACGAAGTGATGAAGGTTCAAAGACAGCACCGCTTGGACTCGATGATATTGAACAAAAAATATATGACGCTCTTATTGAACCAAAAGACCGAGAAACATTGAGTGATGACACAGACACGTCACTTCAAGAAATAAATTCAACGCTCTCAATGCTTGAACTCAAAGGGGTTATTCGTGAGCGAATGGGTAAAATTGAACCGATGTAATCAAATAAGGAGGCGCCCAACGGGCGCCTCCTTATTTGATTACATTTTAATGGCTAAAACTACTAATCCAGCAAAAGTGTCAGCAGTGTTTAGACATTACCAATAGTACTTGACTTTTGTATTTAAAGTTGTATAGTTGCATACAAACCCTTCAATCCCAACCTTGTTCAATCACAAAACATGGAAAAGTATATTCTCGTATGTATTCTGCTCGGAGCAGTAGTGATTATTCACATGCTTGCACGTGTTATAAACAGGCCGAAGTTTTGGAGTTTCTTTGGTGTCCATACGGCCCGAATACGCAACTACGGAGAAAGACGTGAAATTATTCTCATCTGTGTACCAGTCACCCCCCTCCCTAAAGAATGGTTTGAGGTTAAAAAAATCATCACAGAAATGGGTTATCGATTGGGAACACCGGATGAGATCTGGTACACCCTCGATGACACAGACTTGCACATACCGGTTATAGTCGGGTGTGAACCAGATTCAGAAGCAATGACACTCTATTCAATCTCGACAAGAGAAAATAGAAACGTATGTACATCTGGTCTACGACCAAACGAGGTGCACTACTGTTTAGTACCACTACCTAAATAAGTAGCAGGTAGAAAAAGTTTCCGAGTGCCCGTTTTTCCTTCAAAGGAAAAACGGGCACTTTTTATACATTTCACACCAAGCACATTTGCACTCTTTTTCGCTATCGTGTAATACTCATGGTTGATATATGTCAAAACTTCTCATCGTTGAGTCGCCCGCAAAGGCAAAAACAATCGGCAAATACCTCGGATCTGAATACGAGGTTATTGCTTCAATTGGTCACGTTCGAGACCTTCCAAAGTCGAACAAAAAAGCGATTGATATCGAAGCGGGCTTTGTGCCAAAATATGAGGTATCTCCAGGTAAGGAGAAGGTTTTAGCTGAAATAAAACACCTCGCAAAAAATGCGAGCGAAGTACTCCTCGCAACTGACCCCGACCGTGAAGGAGAAGCAATTGCCTGGCACATCAAAGATGCCTGTAACCTTGATCCGAAAAAGACCCGTCGCGTTACATTTCACGAAATTACCAAAGACGCGATCATCGAAGCACTAAAGCATCCGCGTGATATTGATGAACACCTACGCGAAGCACAAGAAGCTCGTCGTGTCCTCGACCGACTTGTTGGGTACGACTTATCGGGAATAATTTGGAAAAAGGTTCGCTATGGACTTTCAGCGGGACGTGTTCAATCACCCGCCCTTCGCATCATTATGGAACGCGAACGTGAAATTCGAGCTTTCAAACCAGAAACATATTGGGTTGTAACCGCGGACACACGAACCGAACACAAAGACAGCCTCACGCTCACCTGTTCTATTGAACCTCGTGAAAAAAAGATTGTTGATGATATTGTTTTAAAAGGTAAAGTAGAACAATGGAAAGTGCTCGACGTTGAGGAGACCGAAGTAAAACGATCACCAAAGGCACCATTCACCACATCAACCCTTCAACAATCAGCAAGCTCACGCTTGGGTTTTTCACCATCCCGCACCATGTCTGTCGCACAGAGACTCTATGAAGCCGGACTCATCACCTATATGCGTACCGACTCCACAAACCTTTCAAGTCAGGCAGTTGGTCAGATAGTCAGTGTTATCGAAAAGAAATATGGTAAGAGCGCAGTACAAACTCGTACGTTTACCGCAAAATCAAAGAACGCCCAAGAAGCACACGAGGCAGTTCGCCCAACAAACGTCAGTGTAGAAAATGCAGGCGCAAACCCTGAACAAGAACGATTATACGCACTCATCTGGGCACGTACCGTTGCGTCACAAATGGTTGATGCAAAAACACTTCGCACAAAAATTGTCGCAAGCACAATTACTGAAAGTATTCCTCCGTTCTGGGCAAACGGTAGCCGTGTCACCTCTCCTGGATGGCTTTCAGCTGACCCTATGTCACGTGGTGATGATGTTGAGTTACCAAAGGTTTCGAAAGGTGAAGTGCTTGATGTACAAGATATCCTTACCACCGAAAAGCAGACCGAACCACCAAGTAGGTACAGTGAAGCAGGGTTGGTGAAAGAGCTTGAGAAGCGAGGTATCGGACGCCCTTCAACGTATGCGTCTATTCTTAGGACACTTGAAGACCGCGAATACGTCACCAAGGAAAATAAAGCGCTCAAACCAACAGACACCGGTGATGTTGTTTCAACGTTCCTTGAAGCAAATTTTGAGTCATACATTAGCGATACATTTACTGCAGAAATGGAAGACAAATTGGATGCAATTGCCAATGGTTCGGCGCAGTACGTAAAAATACTTTCTGATTTCTACGGTCCATTTACCAAAGAGGTAAAAGCAAAGGATAAACTCGACAAAGCAACGACATTGGGCGACGCTCCAGCGGAATTTGTTTGTCCAATCTGTAGCAGCACGATGAACGTCAAATTGTCACGCTCAGGTAAGTTCCTATCGTGTACACGTTACCCCAAATGTATGGGGGCGCTCATGATTGATGGGACGGAAATGCCAAAGGACAAAGTGATTGGTACGCATCCAGAAACCGGTATGCCTATCACCCTGAAATCAGGTAAATACGGTCCGTACGTTGAAATGGAAGTAAAGGAAAACGATCCCGCACCAGAACCAATTGCAGATACTGATGCAAAGCCAAAAAAGAAAACAAAAGCGAAGGCAAAGAAACCAGCAAAACCAAAATTGAAACGTGCGAGCGTTCCAAAGGAAGTAAAACCTGAGGATGTAACCCTGGCACAAGCAGTTCACTACCTCACCCTTCCAAAAACACTCGGTATCAACCCAATAACAGGAAAAGTAGTCACTGCATCCATTGGACGATTTGGCCCTTACATCGTTCATGATGGTGATTTCCGTTCAGTAAAAGCACCCGACGATGTGTATACCATTGCCCTTCCCCGCGCTCTTGAAATATTCTCTGAACCAAAAAAGAAACGTGGGTTTGTGAGTAGGAAAAAGAAAGCAGAATAAATCTAAACAACAGAAAAACACAAAGGGCGGCGCACGAAGTGCGCCGCCC
>CAIMLU010000065.1 GCA_903842365.1 uncultured bacterium | reverse complement strand
AGCCAAATTATATTGGCTGATTTTCTTTTTCTGTGCGCCCTAGCGCGTCTGGGAGACGCGCGTGAGGGACTTGAAAGACGAAACGCAGTGAGCCAAAGCTTTGGCGAAGCGTGAGCCCGGGTCGGGAAAATTACGAATGACGATGAGTAATTATTCCTGACCACAAGGTACGCACGGGTTTTCGGTCGTGCTGTGCGAGCCGGAGCGCGAAGTATCCTAGCGCGACCAAAATCTCTTGAGCGATAGTAATTAGAAATTGGAAGTACTCCTGTGGTGACGGCGAGTAGATTATTCCTGACCAAGTCCTCCCTCTCAGCGAAACCAGAGTTATCTGTAACAACAAAAAACCAAGCCTCCATTCCTCAAAGTACCCCTATGTGGAATCGAACCACAATCACAAGCTTCGGAGGCCTGTACTCTATCCGTTGAGCTATAAGGGCAACAAGATACACCCTATCATTTCTATATACCAAAACCACTGTGGCACACGTTGTGTTCATATGGTACATTCACGTTGTCTGAAAAGATAAAAACGCCCCTGTAGTTAAATGGATATAACTACGGACTTCTAAGCCGTTATTCGTGGTTCGATTCCACGCGGGGGCACCCTTTAGTTAGTGAGGCAGACCAAGCGGCTTACAGTTGGTAAATCGCTTTAGAAGCTTCTTCTTTTAAGCTATCATTGAATATATGATTAAATTTAACGAAGTAACGTGGTATTCAAAGCTTGTTGCGGTCATTGTTTTTTTTGGTAGTAGTACCTGCTCTTGCTTTCTGTATCGGTACTCGATATCAAGAAGTTAAGGACTTAAATGCAATAGCAATTTCGGAACAAAAGATTGACCCTACCGCTAATAATAAAAACAATGAACCAGAAGATGTGACGAGTGTTGCAAAATCGATTCTAGTAGCGCTTAAAAATAAGGATTACTCTGCCCTGGAGAATCTCACAAGTTCCCAAGGATTGTCGTGGAACGAATATCCAAGCCTAGATCTTTCTAAGAATGACATTGTTAAAGCAGAAATATCAAACATACCCACAAATTCTCAAAAATATCTATTCGGATACACTGACGGAAAAGGCGATCCTATACATTTGACGATATCCGAATATCTCAACAAATGGATCTACAACAAAGATTATCTCAATGCTGATGAGGTTGCTGTAAATAAGATGCTTGATGGAGGTACAAACAATTTGAATACGATTATCAAAGATGCGGGAAACCGTATCGTCGTAGCCTTTCATTTCAAAGGATTTGATCAAAAGTATGAAGGTATGGATTGGACTACTCTCTATCTTGTTTTTGATTTAGAAAATGGAAAGTACAAGCTCCGAGGAATTGCTAAAAACAACTGGACTATATAACCAAGCCCGACCGAAGGGCTTTGATTCACTATTCTGAAATTACCAAAAAAAACCTTTGTGGGGCATTGTTGCACTTTTTCCGAGACCGAGAAGGGACACACGTTAAGTTAAACCCATCAAAACAAAACGTCCTATTGGACGTTTTGTTTTTCTTGCTTCAACGTACTTAAAACCTTAAGCGCCTGATCAAGCTTTTTTAAATCAATGCCGCGAGTGGCGCTTGTATCTACCTGATCATCAACAACACCAACTGAGTCAACAATTAAAAATTTTTGACCGAAAAAGACAACGCCAAAAATAAGCCCTATTACACCTGTAAAGACAAGAAGGCTCCAATCAACGGTTGGGGTTGATCCGATACCCAAACCGTGTCCCGTACCCGTACTCTTATTACCAAAAGAAAGTAATGACATATTATTCTATGACAGAGGCTTCAAAATTAATAAACACTCTCCAAGTCTGATCAATATCTTTCACTCCCCCAACTTTGGAAAACATGAGGCCTTTAATAGACGAAATAGTTGGAAGATTTTCAATGTCTTGAGCAAACGCGTACACCGTCTTCCATGAACCCTTACCCTGCATACTAAGTGTTAACGAACGAACGACATCCTCCGATATGTCATTGAATACAATGTTATCAATAGAGAATGATGAGCTCGCTATACCCGATACACCAGCCACTTGTTCAAGGTGCTCAACAAACGCCGGGACATCAGTTCGTTTAATGAATGCGGAATCAATTTGAGAGGTTTTATCTCGGAGCGCAAGAGACGTGTTTCTAAGAGCCAAAACCTCTTCCTCTCGATACTTCTCATTAAGGAGTTCTGTCGAGATAGTATCTATTCGAATCTCGTTCTGTGAAAAGGTGTAGACCATAAAACCAAGAATACCCCCTGAGATACACACAGAAATGATCGATGCTATGAAAAAAAATGTAGTTTTCTTTGACATAAAAGACTATTTTGTTTTAACGAGGTCAAACGAGAAATCAATGTTTGTTTGTTTTGCCAAACTTGAGATAGGAAGTGACACATCACCAAATGATCCCCCCTCCTTTAAAATACCAACAAGAGAACGGAGCGCATTTCTTGTACTTGCAACGCCACGAATTGAGACCGTTGAAGTCGACTGAGACTGCACATCACTCAGCGTAATACCTTCGGGAATTTTTGAAACAACAACACCTATAAGATTAATAATAACCTGACCTTCATTGGAAGAGGAAGTAATTACTCCAACTTTTTGCTCAACGCTCTTTATAGACGACTTCACAGCATTTTCACCATGAATCGATGCCACAGATTTACTTGATTCTAATTGCAAGTTAAGAGACTTTTCCTTGTTAGAGAGACTTACCGAGATAGGAATAGTTACAGCGATTAAACAAAGGAGGACAAAAGTAAAAATAAAGAATGCTGTAATCAAAAGACGAGTTCTATACTCTTTTTGTGCGCGCCTCCTATATTCACCTGATAGAAATTCAAACATATCCTTTTATCTTTTAATAAGAGCGCCAATAAGAACAGCATAATCGAGAGACTGGGTTTTTGATATATCAATAATACCACCCTGTTCGGCAACCATAGACCATACATTACCAACCTCAACAGGAATCTTGAAACCAGCAGCCACATGTTGGACAAACGAAGGGAGCGACGAATTTGAACCTGATAAAATAATTTTTTCCACCGGCGGAACACCCTCTGCTTGTGCATGGACCGACCAATACTCAATTATTTTAGACAATTCATCACGAAGTATTTTAATCTCTGGTGCAAGTTTTGCCACAACAACACTATCGCTCATGTGGCCGGCTGAAACTGACTCATCACGAAATTGATCTGCCTTTTCAAGTGATATTGAAAACGTCTCGGAAAGTGCCTTTCTAAAAAGGACTGAGGATAGAGAAATAGTTGAACTAAAGAGAGCCACACCACAAGACGCGACGACACATACTGTATCTGTCTCTCCTATGAAAATAATCAGAGACGATGAAAGTCCATTACCAGTAAATGTTCGAGCGAGCGCACGAGCCTCAGTCTCAACAGCTACAACCAAAAGCCCGCTATCAGAGACGTTTGCGACAAGTCGATCGAGGGACCGACGAGGAACAGCCGATACAGCGACAAGAATGCCTCGTTCTGTTTCGTGAACAATATCAAATTCAAACACAACATCCGCCGCTGATACTGGAATGTTTTCTTCGATACGAAGTTCAACTGCAGATCGAATTTCTGAATGCTTCATTTTTGGAAGAAACACCCTAAAGAGATACACATCTTTCTCTGGAAAAATAAGGGTGGAGTGTTTGTGGCCCTTACGAGCAAGAAAATCACCCACGACGACTTTTATGGTAGTGCGTATTTCATCAGAAAAATCATCAACATCAGAAAGCTGTGTCGGAAACGATCCAAACAACTGGATGCCACGAATAAGGCTTGATGATTTTATAGAGAGGTAGCGAATGATTCCTGGTCCAACAAAAAAAACCGCACGAGGGAAAGACATGAAGGATGGAGGAGGAAAAACATTCCCCACCGAAGAGAGAAAAGAGTCATTGTGCTTGATACTGTTTGACATTGGACTTAATTATAGCAAAACAATCACACAAGAGCATACTCCACAACCACACCTTTATTATTACACACCATTGTTTCGTCGCACTTTTAGATATTCATACCCAATAGGTATGAAAGAGAGAATAATAATACCGAGAACAATGTAGTGGAGATATGATTCGATACCAGGAATTGAATACCCAATTATAAAACCAGCGCCGAGCATAGATAAAACCCACACAAAGCCACCAAACATATTCCATAAAATAAATGTTTTATATTTCATCCCCGCAACACCAGCAACAATTGGAGCAAATGTCCTCACGACAGGTACAAACCTAGCAAGAAAAATCGTCTTTGTTCCATACTTTTCATAAAAAGCATGCGCACGGGTGATATGATTCTTATTAAAAAAGAAAGAGTTGTCTTTGGTAAAGAGGGCTGGACCAACACGTCGACCAAACGCATACCCAACACTGTCCCCTCCTATAGCCGCAACAATACAACCAATCAAGAGGATCGTGATTGAAAAGTATCCCTGGGAAGCAAAAAGACCTGCGGTAAAAAGAAGTGAATCACCAGGTAAGAAAAAACCAAAAAAGAGTCCTGATTCAGCGAACACAATAGCAATAACACCAATCACTCCAAAGACTTCAATTAAAAAACGTGGTTCCAAATAATGCATGTGTGTATTATCGCACAAATAAAAAACCACGCTGGTCTATAAATAGACTACATGGTTTTTTATGGTTACTTTGCCTTTGTTCCTTCTGGAATTGTTTCGTTTGGTTCAAGGAGTGAAAACCCAGTGTCAGTTGAAACTGCAAGAATCATACCATTTGATTCCATCCCCATCATTTTGCGTGGTTCAAGATTTGTTACAAACATTGACTTCCTACCGACAAGCCCTTCCCCATTCGGAAAATATTTTGCGATGCCAGAAAGAATAGTTCGAGGTGATCCTTCCGCAAAATCAACGGTAAGCTTTAGCAGTTTTTCAGACTTTGGCATAGCCTCTGCTGCAACGATTTTACCAACCTTTAATTCGACTTTTGCAAAATCATCATATGAAATACGTGGGTTTACTGGAGAAACAAGTGTTGGCGCCACAGGTTGAATTAGAGTTTTTGCATCATCAACTAGTGGTACTGTAATTGGCTCATCGTTCTTAATCTGTTTTTCGTCCATGTTGTTTATCTAAATAACTTTGTAATATGATTGCCGCTGCCGATGCGTCTAGTTTATCAGTTTTTCCCTGAATCGACTCCGCTTGCCTCGAGGAGAGGTATTCTGGTTCAAACCGCACCGTAAAACCACTTTTTTCAAGTTCTTTTCCAAACGCCGCCGCAAGTGGAAAAATAGTATTTGGTTCCCCTTTAAAGTTTCGCGACTCACCAATCACTATTGTGGTTGATCCAGCACCCTTTGCTTCAACTATTACCAAAGAGACTAGATTTTTTGTGTTTGGAATAATTTTTCGCGCAAATGCAAACGTGCCACCCTCATCAGAGACAGCAAGACCAACTCGTTTTGTACCAAAATCAATACCAATAGTTCGCATAAACAGCAGTCTATCTGTAAAATACTAGATTTACCACCACGCCCAGATATATAGGGCTGCTAAAAACGTAAATAGCACAGCAGAGCACTGATTTAATTAATCCGAAATAACCCAGACCTCATGACCTTTATCACCACCGCAGTGTGGCCACTCGCATGGTCAAGTATTGCAACGTGGCGAGCAGCAAGGAACAAGAATAAAACTTGGTTTATCATTACCCTCACCCCTATTCTTGAATTAGGGCTCCTTAGCACCACAAAAATCCTCTACCTCTGCTTCTTTTTAAAGGATATTGATAACCCTATCAAAATTTCATAAATGTTGTGAAATACACCCAAAACGCTCGGGTGTATTTTCAAAATACGAATTATCTGGTAGAAATAACGGACGTACGGGAAAACCGTATAGGAACGATGGGTAGTTGTTGGGTATAACTGGAGGGATGGCAGAGTGGTTGAATGCACCAGTCTTGAAAACTGGAATGTCCGAAAGGGCATCGCGAGTTCGAATCTCGCTCCCTCCGCTTGTTAAAACATTGGCGCCTTTATAAGGCGCTTTTGTTTTTTAAGCGGAGGGAAGAAAACTCTGGGAGAGCTTTCGTGCGAGATTCGAACGCCGGAGCGGGTGAGTTTGGGATGGGACCCAAACGCAAGGTCGGAGCCCGACGGGGCGAGACAGGGCTGAAAGATTTTTCAGTAGAAAAATACTTTTGGCCAATCACCAGATATGGGGGAGCGAGGCGGTGACCAGCCTGAATTTTTCGACGGAAAAATTCAAGGCGAGGTAGAAACTCTCGCCCCCCCTCCTCCGCAAAAAAAAGGTGTATAATTCCCATAAGGAGAGACTCTCT
>CAIMLU010000064.1 GCA_903842365.1 uncultured bacterium | reverse complement strand
CCAGACTTCTGTTTGAGGTAATCGTACGCCTCAAGAAGGAATCCGCCTGAACCTACTGTCGGGTCATAGATGTGGTCTTTCTGATGTGGCTTCAAGATTCCCATGATTACTTTTTCAACTTCTCGAGGGGAATAAAATTCGCCCCCTTTTTTACCAGCATCAGCTGCAAATTGTTTTATCAAGTATTCGTATGCGTCACCAAGGAGATCAGAGCTGATATAAGTATTACCAAAGTTGTATTGAGAGAAATGATTAATCAAACGCTGAAGTGTTTCGTTTGGAAAACGGTCTTTGTTGGCGAAGTCGAGATCATCAAAAATCTTGTCGAGCTTTGGACTATTAGCAGTAGCAAGCTTTTCAAAAATATCATTGAACTTCTGTCCAATACCTTCGGCCTGTTCGGTGATTTTTTCCCAACGGCAATCTTTCGGTACCTGGAAACGGTGATTGTAGTCAGCACGAGCAACATCTTCATTGTCATACTCTTCCATCACAGCGTTATACTCTTCGTCCCATACGTCACTCATTCGCTTATAGAAAAGTAGTCCGAAGATGTACTTCTTGTAATCAGAACTATCAATCTTTCCACGAAGAATATCTGCACTCTTCCAAAGAAACGACTCTAGCTGAGGCAGTGTGAGCTTACTACCCATTTTGTCGACGATTGCCTGAATGTCTTGTGGTCGATATTTACGATCTCCACGCTTCCCAGCACGGAGAGGTACCAGAGTTCCATCTTTCTCCCAGTTTCGGAGAGTGTCTGGGTGGATAGAAAAAATCTCGGCAACTTGTCCGATCGAGAGCAACTCTGGCATTTCCTTAAGTTTTTCTTGGATGTCTTTTCTCATATGTATACGGATAAGTCTATCAGCCTGTAAATACAAAGTCAATCGTTCATAGGTTTTCATAGGTCTGTAGACTAAATTACCTTGTAAAATATAGGTAATTTGTTATCCACTCCAGCTCAGTAGACTTCACACCATTCCTTGGTATGTTCGTGTGTGTATGCAAATACAAAACCCGCTACAAGTGACTCTCGACGAGCCGAAGCCCTTACTAACCCTTAAATACTGCCTCTATGCCCGTAAATCGAGCGAAGCAGAGGAAAGACAAGCCCTTTCAGTAGATTCACAAATAAAGGAGATGCTAGCCCTCGCAGCAAGGGATAATCTCAATATTGTAGAAACACGACGCGAATCACACTCGGCAAAAGACTGTGGACAAAGACCGGTCTTCAATTCCCTGCTTGATGACGTCAGATTGGGTAAGTTCGACGCCATACTTGTTTGGCACCCTGATCGTCTTTCAAGGAATGCTGGAGACCTTGGGGCAATAGTAGATTTACTCGATCAAAAGAGGTTGATTGAGATTCGCACCTACAGTCAAAAGTTCACAAACAATCCAAGCGAGAAATTCCTTCTCATGATCCTTGGTTCACAGGCGAAGCTTGAGAATGACAACAAGAGTGTAAATGTGAAGCGAGGTTTAAAGACGAGGTGTGAGATGGGACTCTGGCCAAGTGTGGCGCCAACTGGATACCTCAATGCAAAAAATAGAGGTCAGCTATGTCAGATATTTGTTGATCCAATCAGAGCGCCTGTCATCAAAGAAATATTTGAAAAAGTGGCGTATGCAAGTTGGGGCGGACGAAGGATTCATAAGTGGTTGAAAGAGAGCGGGTTTGTATCCAAGGGTGGCAAACCACTAACATTAAGTAACATCTATACCATCCTTTCAAATCACCTCTACTATGGGAATTTTGAATACCCGAAGAATAGTGGGATGTGGTATCAAGGAAAACACACCCCAATCATCTCTAAGGATTTGTTCGATAACACGCAGAAGCAACTCAATCTCTCAAGGAAGCTCAAGGACTCGAACAAAGAATTTGCCTTCACTCGCCTACTTTCTTGTGGCAGGTGCGGATCAGGTATAACCGCCCAAGAAAAATTCAAAACACTCAAAGACGGATCCGTCGCAAAGTACATCTATTATGGATGCACCCGGGCCAGAGATGTTCACTGTCGCGAGGGTTATATTGAAGAAAAGGTGCTCATAACCCAGCTAACTGAAATCCTTGAAAAGATAGATCTGGACTCATCAGGTATCAAGAAAAAACTCGCCGTCGAGATTGAACGACATAAGAAATTTCACTCCAACATTATGGGTAAATCGGAAGCTGAGTACAAAGCAAAAGATGT
>CAIMLU010000063.1 GCA_903842365.1 uncultured bacterium | reverse complement strand
GTGCGATTAGTCTTCAAAATCCTGCGGATTTTGTCCGAAATACATTCGAACTTCGTTCAATACACACCGCACAAACAAAAACCAAAGACACTGTCTTTGGTTTTTGTTTGTGCGGAGACCATGTGCGCAAGCACATGCTTTTTCATAGAAAAAGGTGAAGGGATTCGAAAGCCGGAACGCACGGAGCGAGGCGGAGTCCGAATCGAACACGATTCGGGCGTGAGGCGGGCGAGGTTTGGGGTGGGACCCAAACCGCAAAACTCATTGAGATTTTTTTATGAAAGATCCAATGAGTGGACAGATTCTGTAAGGATCGCGGAAATTTCTGAGCGACGGCGAGGAAATTATGCGTTGCCGAATCCCTCCGTCTCCGCCGTTGGTATTTAGTATCGGCAGACGTTGAGGCCTGAATTTTTCGACGGAAAAATTCAAGGCGAGGGAGAAACTCTCGCTCCTTCCGCTTGTTATTCCATTAGGAATAAGGACTAGAATTAATTTGAATACAAAAAGCCTTAAGTTAATTGAACCTTGGTTGATATAACTTTTCCAAAGTAAAATCACGATTTATCGTGATTTTACTTTGGAAATAGACCTTCCCTGCTTCTTATCAATCGGCATTATCGGATCCACCAAACTTCTCAACATAGAAAGACCTCGGTGCACCTGCACTGCAGTGGTATTTTCTGATTGTTTAGTCTCCACGGCAACCTCCTTAAGGGACAAATGCTTAACATACCGCAAACGTATCACTCGTTCGTATTTTTTAGGTAGACGATTAATAAATGACATAGCAATTGACCCATCGAACATATCAGAAATATGCTCAATGCAATCAGCACTTGGTACAAAACCCTTTTCCATTAATACATCAAGAGATACTGCTTGGTGTTTTCGATAATGGTCGACAATGAGATTTTTGAGAACATGGTAAAGGAAAGACTTCATTGAAATAATATTTCTGCCTTTCAGTAAATAGTTCCAAGTCTTCATAAAAGTATCCTGCACCAAATCTTCACCTATCTCATGATTGTGGACCTTCGAAGAAGCATATGAATTGAGTATCTTTTCATAATTAATGTAAGCGGTTGTTAGTATATTTTGTTTTTTTTTCTTGTGTGAGAATCATTAATAAACAACGATGAGTAATAACGTGGTTTTTAGGCCTCAGATCAAACATCAAGACAGGCTCACTTAAAGAGGTGGTTAGTAGAATACACCTAGAAGTAACAGACAAAGGAGATGCTCATCACTAATGATAACCCCCGGCAATGATATAAGGTTACTCTTCCTCTCTGCAATAACATAGATAACCACACGTCTCCATTAATGTTATGAAAAAAATACTCAAGCACGAAGATGGAAACCCTAAAATCTTACACAATGATTATTTCAGTCGCGTATGGGGAAATAGTTGGACACGTATCAAAGCGACCATTGATCTCACGCATGAACCAGTGCTCATTCTCGATGAGACACTGCGTGTCATAGCAGCAAACAAATCGTTTTATCAAATGTTTCAAGTCAAACAAAAAGATACTAAAAATAAATTTGTGTATGAACTTGGTAATGGCAAGTGGAACATCCCCTCTTTAAAAAAACTCCTCGAGGAAACGGCTCTCAAACGAACTTCTTTTAAAGGGTTTGAAATTTCGTGTGACTTCCCCACTGTTGGAAATAAAACAATATTAGTGCACGCTCAATGTATTTATCGGATAAAGAAGACGAAAAATAAAAAATGTACCTCGCTGATACCACCTCACCCGATTATACTTTTGGTGATCGAGGATGTGACAGAGATGGTTCACCTAGCAGAAGGATTCGCCAGCCATATCAATAATCTTGAATCAAAACTCACCAAATACACAAAACCGACCGATATCAACACAAAAAAATATAGGGAAAAAATTAATACATACAAGAGAAAATTTAAACCACTTATGTAATAGATCAACCCCAACTACGGCATACACTGCAAAGGTACTAAAACGTGTGGTCGAGACGTTCAATTAATACCTTGCAACAATTATTAATATAAAATTAAATAATAAAATGAACCACATTATATCTTTTTTAAAGTCATCGCTTCAACCGCTCCTTATTTCAGGAGTAGCACTTGCGATGTTGTGCGTCGTAGGCACACCTCTATCTGCGCAAGCTCAGACGAGCCTCTATCGTCAGCTCGAAATAGGTTCAACAGGTTCTGATGTATCTGTACTTCAGACGTTTCTTGCACAGCAACCAAATATTTATCCACAAGGACTTGTGACAGGCTATTTTGGTCCCCTGACGAAGGCGGCTGTTATGAACTTCCAAGCACGTAATAATATTTCCGCTATTGGTCGGGTTGGACCAGAAACTCTCTCTATTATTAACGCACAGGTGGCGAATGGAATGATTGGTGGTGCAGATGTTTCCGCTCCTATTATCGGAAACCTTAATGCAACAACGAACAATAATACTGCAACCGTGACATGGAATACGAACGAACCAGCCCACGGGGTTCTCTACTACAGCAGTACACCATTCACAATGTATGAACAAGGTCGTGGAGTGATCATAAGCGGATCAACAGCTTCAAGTGACTCATCTCTTCGCTATTCACAAAACATAACAGTATCAGGACTCCAAAGAAACACTACGTACTATTACTTGGCATATGCAACAGACGCCTTGGGTAACGTAAACATTACCTGGCCAACAACGTTTCTAACTACATACTAGAGGTACACCAACAAGAAAACGATGCAACCTAGCACCACATAAAAACCAACCGATCGGCTGGTTTTTATGTGCCAATACCAATACAATTTGTAACTAAGCCCTTTTTTTTCTGTTACACTTATTGTATACATAATTACGAACTTAGAAAAAAAATACCATGAAATACATAATCACCACAGGAATCATTGTTGCAATTATTGGGATAGTCTTTTTTTCCTTTAGAGCAAAACAAGTCGTTGCTCCAGAAACGCAGACACCAACCATGCAGATTGCAAACCCCGCCTCGGTTAACTGCACAGCAAAAGGTGGTAAACTCGATATAAAAAAACGTGGTGATGGAGGAGAATATGGAGTATGTCTCTTTGAAGACAATAGACAGTGTGAGGAGTGGGCGCTCTTTCGTGGCGAATGTCCTATTGGTGGAAGAAGGATAACTGGGTACGATTCAGAGGAGCAGATATATTGTGCAATTATTGGCGGAGCAACAATCGCTGAACCAAACACAACGTGCACCCTTCCGAACGGAAAAGTGTGTTCAAATAAATCTTTATTTGCAGGTACTTGTTTTTAACCCCCCCCTACCACAACCATAAACTACTCATACGTAGGTTATGGTTATAAAAAAGATCAATATAAAAATCCCCTCTTCGGGGATTTTTATATTGTTACTGTGCGAGTATGGTCTTGAGTGTGGTTCGAGCAGTTTCAACTGTTGTTTTAAATGCTTTTTCTGCATTCTCTACAGCAACCTTACGTATTGCAGCATAACCATCAACCTGGCTCTTTATTGAGACGGCTTCTGTTCGAATGCCCTTGAGCGCATTCTGAGCTTTCGCCAAATCAGTTTTAAATGCTTCTTTTATAACAAGGATGTTCGTACTGTTTACGCATGCTGCCTGGGCAGTATCAAGAAGGGTTGTAACCATTTGTTTGTATGCGGCAATCCCAGCTTGTTTTGTGGTTGACGCTGTTGCCGTGATGCCGTTCAATTCATTTCGATATGACGTTACCGCTCCATCAACTGCCTGGCGACGTGTTTCAATTGCCTGTTTTACAGTTGTCTCAAATGAAGCAATTGCAATTTGATCATTGGCATCAGGATATTTGGTGCGAAGCGCTGCAAGATTTTTTATTAAATTATCATCAGCGTTTGTACGTTTTTCAACCCGCATCGTATCACGATTGGTAAACCTATCCTCAAGGCGAACCACCCGACCATTCATCTGGTTTTCAACTTTTACAGATTGCTTATCAGTCTTTTCAAGAAGTTTTAAACGGAGTGCTGGTAATTGTTCACAAAAACGATTTTGTGCCTTTATTGACTTTGTTGAGGTCGATGCAGCAAATGTCGGTGCAGTAGTTGAAACAAAGACGAAACTTGCAATGAGCGTTGGAATAAGAATATTTTTATATGTCATATAGTTAAATGGTTATCGTATTAATGTTTGCTGTTATTGAGTTGATATCATCGACTGAAAATCCTGTAGCGTATGAATCAATAACGGCAAGTCCATCAATCGTCTCACTAGCCTGATCTGCAAAAAGACCATCGACAATCGCATCAACCACCTCTGTATCCTTTAGCGTAGCAACCTCAACCGGCTTTCTAACAACCTCTTTTGGTACAACCTGAGCCCCTGTGCCCTGTACAGTAGCAACCTCGATTGGTTTTTTGATTACCTCCTGAACCTCAGAATTACCACCTTTCGTAGTAGGCCCCACACCTATCGCGACTTTATTCTGCCCTGTGTTTGAAATAATAAGAGCAAGAGCAGTGAGCGCTACAATACCAACAGGTATGTATATTTTTTTAGACATGAAGATGTTAAGACGATAATAATGTGACGGGTCACCCTTCTTTTCATGTATACGAATGATATCGCGTGCTGTGACATCGAACGTTGGCAGTGTAGAAAGCGAGTCGTGAATATACGATTCAAATCGTCCAGAAGCACCAGTGTTTTGTGTATTTTTTTTCATTTTTTTTATTTATTCACATACCTTGGATAAGATCGAATGACAGTATCGTGCATCTCTTTAAGTGAACGACTATACCTCTTTCGAGTCGCATCTTCACTAAGACTATACTTCTCTGCAATCTCACAATACGACCAACCAACAATTGCCCTCAAACGCACAATATCAGAATCAGGTTCAGGTAATGAATCAATGAGACGTGACACAAACTCACCATCCTCTCGCACTAGACTTTCCGCAAGTGGTGATTCAGCCTCATAGTAGATTGGGTTACATGAAGGCAAAACCTCATCATCAAACTCAACGTGCTCTTTGCGCGTCCTATAATGGTCAATAAGGAGATTTTTAGCGATTGTTATAATGTACGGGGTCTCACCCCCTTCGTTTATTGACTCAATGCGTTCATATAATTTCAAGAATGCATTTTGTACTATATCCGTCGCAATCTGCTTGTCTCGCATGTGTGAATAGACATAACGAAACACACGTTGTGATAATGCATTGAAAATAACCGTAAATCGATCATCTTTAAGTTGTTTATGTATCATTGTTGAGTATGGCAAAACCTAACCTACCTATAATAACGATACACTAACCAGTTTGTGACATAAAGCAGCTTGCACAACTCATATCATTGAAAAAAGAAAATTTGTGTGAAAAAATTCACATCATGGAAATACCTGAACACCTAAAAAAACTCTATGCACATTGGGGTAAACACGCCCGCCAACAACTATTACACTCGACAAATCCAAATGTCGACACCGAAACATATAGAAAAGTTCTCGCTTTTGCAGAAAAGCGAATGTACGTATGGGGAGCAAAAACACGCAACGAAGAGCGCCCTTATTCAGATGATATAGTGCTCAACACGTACCGATTTTGTAATATCTACCGTGAACTTGATAGGCAAACAATCGAATTTCACACACTCCTTAAACCCCTCGTGCATAACAAGGTGCTCTGGATTGCCAACATGTTTTTTTGCAGACTCATCGCCAACACTGAAACAATACACGCAATTGGTTTGCTATCACTTAATGAGGCGCACAACAGAAAAATGTGTGATGCATTGCGTATCCTACCATCGCCTAAATATGGAACACCGTACGTTTTTCCAATCAGCGCAATACAAAAAAGCCCCTACCCTACGCGCGAAGATTTCTTTTGCGTGTACATACCAAGCATTGCAGAAAAACTTGCACAAGAAATTGAGAACATGGAAGATGTGTCCGTTGCGGAAGCTGTACCAGTACTATGCAAAGCGTTAGGATTCAATTTAAAATTTCACATAACAGAACTTCTCATTGATGTTGCCTATCAATATCCAGAACACATTGATTTGTATAAACCTTTTCAAACAGGACCTGGATCATGGATAACCATCTCAAAACTCGTACCACATAGTGAAACAAGCATAGCATGCGCAATACTTGCACAGATTCAAACACCGACATTTCCGCTCCTTACATACAATGGTGCGCACATACCATTGTCGGCCGAAAACTGGGAAGGCATAGGTTGTGAATATAGAAAATACATACATCTTTCAAAGGGTATTGGACGAAAGCGTATCTATAGGACGCGATAAACCACTGTGGGATGAGAAGGACAAACTAGTTTGTCCTGACGTCGCACCACAAGAGTACTTCCAATCTCTAATCGCTTTGCTCAAGAGATTTTGGTCGCACCACAAGAGTACTTCCAATCTCTAATCGCTTTGCTCAAGAGATTTTGGTCGCTCTGACGCTGTGTGCGAGAATACTCGCCCACGCGCTCCTCGCTGGTCAGAATAAAAAAGAGCCGCAATTAAGCGGCTCTAACTAAAAACTGTACACCGACTTTATTCGCATTCTTCGCCAAAAGAATTTCATACTGTTCCGTAGCGGCGGCGATGATGAGCCTACGAATATCTTCTGCTCCATGATTGTCTTCATCAATAACAACCACGGCTATATCTGGCCGATACGTGCCCCTTTTCTGTTTCTCTCGAAAAAGAGTAGCGTTTTTTTGTGAACTTTTGATCTGGATACGTACCCGACCGGCATCAGTCCATACGACGATATCTATACCAGCAGCATCGAGACGTCGGCCCGCGTTATAAATCGCGCAGAACCATTCAGGCACGTCACTCAGTCGGGTATCAGGGGCACCACCTCCCTCGCGGCAACCAAACGCAGCAACTGCTCTTTTTTCATTTCGAGGACCTTTTGAATCTGGCTTCGAATTCCAAATACCTTCAAAGAGGGTAAGGATAAGAGTATCGACACTCATACGTTGTGGGGGTTGAAGGATCTCGTTACGTTGCCATTGTGCCAATGGCACGCAAACAAAGCAAATCGTTTTCCCACACTTAGATTTTGCACATTATTACCATAAACAGCTACAATGAAAAGCAAATAGGTATGAACGCAACTATGTTTAGAAAGAAAATAAGGAATTACTATCGAACATCAGGTCGGCATGATTTACCGTGGAGAAAAACGACTGATCCGTACGCCATCCTCGTTTCTGAAATTATGCTCCAACAGACGCAGGTGGATCGAGTCATTGTCCGATACCACTCATTCCTCAAACATTTTCCCACATTTAAAGCACTTGCCGAAGCAACAACAAAAGATGTGCTTACTGAGTGGCAAGGTTTAGGCTACAACCGCCGCGCGCTCAACCTCAAACGCACAGCCGAAATAGTAGCAACGCGCGGCGGATCCCTCACCCTCACCCTCACCCTCCTTACCGATGAACACCTTCCTGGTATCGGAAAATACACTCGCGGAGCAGTGCTCGCTTTTGCGTTCAATGTAGCAATCCCAATCATCGAAACAAACATCCGCGCAGTATTCATTCACCACTTCTTTCCCACCAAAAAAAACGTGCATGATGATGCGATTTTAAAGCTCGTCACTGAAACACTCGATACAAAAAATCCTCGCGACTGGTACTATGCCCTTATGGATTACGGCGCGCATCTAAAAAAGATTCACCCAAATCCATCACGAAAAAGTGCGCACCACACCCGGCAATCAAAGTTCACAGGGTCAAACCGCGAACTGCGTTCACATATTTTGAAACTCATCCTCAAAAAACCCCAAATAATTGAATCACTCCATGCAACGCTCAAGAAACCAATTATTGCCATAAATAGAAATGTAAAAACAATGGAAAAGGAGGGGTTTATAGAAAATAGAGATGGTATGTATAAAGTGAAATAAAAGAAAAAGGGCGACATCAAACTCGGAAGTTTGATGTCGCCCTTGAAGGGTACAAGTGTAGAAGTTTAAAGGGAAACTACTACACGGGAACGCAAACCCTCATCGAGACCGTCCGGATTGTAACAGTACACGTAGAGCGAGTCAGCGAACCAGCACACGCTCGGGACGCTACCGTCCGAGCAACGCGAACCAGAACAAAGCGTGATGCTCTCCAAATCCAAGGATTTTTTCGTTTCCGAAAAATACTTGAGTTCAAAAAGAAGACGTTCGAGGAGGGTGATTCCCTTCACGTTCTTCTTTTTTGCAAGGTTGTTTGCCGAGAGACCCTGTGTCTCTTTATCGGCTTCGACCCCATCACGGATCCAAACAGCGTAGATGAGAGGGTGAGGGTTGCGGTCATTTTTAGTGACCAATTGACTAAGGTTCAAGCAGTTAAACTGCTTTTTACACACCAAAGTGAGCCCTGTAGAAATCGGCCCAGGAGACGATTGTTTCGTCAATATTCTTAACACCCTGACTAATAGTAGTTGTCATTTTTAATGAACTTTTTGATTGTTTGTTTTAGTTGAAATTACAAGAAAAAACACCGCCTACCTGCGCCCTTTCTTGTAATTTCAAACCACACACAGCCATAACCAATCTGGCTACATTATACACCATAAATACACATAAAGTCAAGTATCATCTCCACCCCACCACCCTTACAATAAGACCATGATTTTAAGCCAGAAAATCGAAGAGCTTGGCCGAATCCTTCCACCACAAAAGGATGCACTTTCGAAATTGGGCATTCAAACAATCGAAGACCTCCTCTATCACTTCCCCGTCCGCTATGGTGACACGGCGACGATGCAATCAATTAGTTCACTTCGCAAAGGTGACAGTGCGGTCATTTTCGGTAAAGTAACAAAACTCAAAACAAGCAAAGGGTTCCGAACGAAAATCGCCATGGCTGATGGCATCATCGAAGACACGAGTGGTTCAATCAAAGCAGTGTGGTTCAATCAACCATACCTCGCAAAAATGACTCCCGAAGGATCGTTCATCCGTGCCGAGGGAAAAGTAGCCGAGCGTAAAGGTGAACTCTACCTCTCGAATCCAAAAATTGAACAAATAACAAAACTCCCCGTTGGAGTTGGCGAATCACTCTTTGCAGGCGAGGGCGATAATGCTCCAAACATCCTCTACCCTGTCTATCCAGAATCAAAAGGTATTTCTTCAAATTGGATTTACCATTCGATTCAAAAAGTCTTCAAAGGTGGTGCGCTCGATGTTTTTCTTGACCCAATTCCTGAACACATACTGACAAAGTACAACCTGCCATCATGGAAGACAGCAATGATTTGGATGCATGCACCAAAAAACCTCAAAGACGCCGAGAGTGCTCGTAAGCGCTTTGCTTTCGAAGAAATTTTCTTCATCCAACTCGAGCGTATCCGCGAACGACGTGCTTGGCAAAAAAACCCATCCTTTATTATCGACAAAGCGCGTGAGGATATTGAAACATTCACCAAACGATTTCCATTTCCTTTAACCCTCGCACAGTCGCACGCAATTGACGCGATTGTTGGTGATTTTAAAAGTGGCCGTGCCATGTCACGCCTCCTTGAAGGTGACGTTGGATCAGGAAAAACAGCCGTTGCAGCAGCAACAGTCCACGCGGTTGTCACCACGCCACCAAAGAATCGTGAGTTTGGTCACCTTCAATCAGCGTATATGTGTCCCACCGAAATCCTTGCAACACAACACTTTGAATCATTTATACAGTATTTCAAACACCTACCAATAAACATTGGACTTATTACTGGTTCGGGTTGTAGAAAGTTTCCATCAAAAGTAAACCCAACAGGCTGGACGGATATTTCACGAGCACAACTTTTGAAATGGACTGCATCAGGAGATATTTCGATCCTCATCGGCACGCATGCACTCATTCAAAAATCGGTGCAATTCAAAAACCTTGGTTATGCGATCATTGATGAACAACACAGGTTTGGAACAGCCCAACGAAAAAAACTTGTACGAAAAGACGGTACATCCCCCCATCTCTTATCAATGACCGCGACACCGATACCAAGAACGCTTGCGCTTACGATGTATGGTGACCTCGATTTAACCGTCATCGATCAAATGCCAATCGGACGTAAACCCATCATCACTGACATTTTGTCAGGAGCAAATCGAGAACGTGCATACGAACGAATTCGAATGGAACTTAAAAATGGCCGCCAAGCATATATCATTTGCCCACGCATCGATGAACCAGACCCAGACCAGGAAATGGCACTCAATGCAAAATCGGTCAAAGAAGAAGCAAAGAGATTAAAAAAGAGTATCTTTCCTGAATATGAAATTGGAGTCCTTCATGGAAAAATGAAAGACGACGATAAAGACGAAGCCATGCTCGATTTCAAGGCAGGAAAAACAAACATTCTTGTCGCCACATCAGTCGTTGAGGTCGGTGTGAATGTTCCAAATGCAACAGTTATACTTATCGAAGGTGCAGAACGATTCGGTTTATCACAGCTCCACCAACTACGTGGACGCGTTATTCGAAGCGAAAATCAAGCATACTGTTTTGCTCTATCCGAAAGCACCGGAGATAAGACAATCGCACGTCTCCGCGCGCTCAAAACCGCAAAAAATGGATTCGAACTCGCAGAACTCGACCTTGCATCACGCGGTGTTGGAGACCTGTGGGGTCGCAAACAGTGGGGTGTGTCTGATGTTGCCATGGAAGCGCTCAGGAATATTAAAATGGTTGAAGCCGCTCGAACTGAAGCGACGATACTTCTTGAAAAAGACGAAACACTATCACAGCACCCCACTCTCAAAATCGAAATAGAGCGGAGGCGAAAAGACGCGGTGCATTTTGAGTAATCTGTATTGTTGCCACATAAAAAAAAGACCCGCACTCATTTCATTGAGGACGCGGGGCTTTTTGAATAGAAACCTCACGGGTGACGATTACGTAGCATTTCGTGCCAACGCACCAATACAGATCGTAATTCAACAAGAGTTGTCACGACCTCACCTCCATGAAGCCGAATAAAATACTCAACCTGGAGGTTAACCGTCGAACCAACATTATCAGCACTCAACCGGAAATCACCACGGTAGCCAATCACTGGTTTGCCCAGGGCAGCACCGTAACCAACCTCACTTGCGGTACCACTATCAACATCGACGCCATCAAGAACAGCGACGAGAATGGCACTTTTTTGAATCGCCTCGGTGTTATTCCGACCAATGATCTGATTTACAAAACGCCATTTTTCGCGTTGTTCAATACCATATGGAGTCGCTGACGCTTCATCTAAAAGGCACTGATCAGTCATTCTCCAGGGATCAAGTGGTTGAAACCCGATCTCAACCAACAGTGGCAAGAATTGCTTCTCGTAAAAGAACCGACCGCCTTCAGAAAAACCAAGCGGACTCGCAGGGTATATGGGGATAAGCATAAGTGAAAACCTTTTTGCGCTGTGTTTTTAGTGTACTAACTCACCCATAACAATACTCATGGAAATATTAAAAGTCAAAAGAAACACGCCATAGGCACACCCAAGACTTGTTGAAGGAAGAGTTTAAAATTTTGAATTGGACCGATATTAAAAATAGACTTCAATTTAGTGGGGTACTGTGCCTACTATTTATCAAAGAATCCAATATCCTTTGAATAGGTTGATTGGTCAGATTGTGATCAATCGACGTTTCTTTGTTCAGAACATCAACGAAATTATCTTTATTTAGCACATAAACACCCGTCGGTCCTTGAAATCGTCTTACGCGCCCCGAGACTAAAACAACAAAGGATCTTACATGAATACACAAACTACGTTCTTTTAGAAAGCTTAAGAGACAGTCTTTTTGTTTTTTAACCTGCTTTATTGGGTTACTCCAGAGATGGTATTGCCCCTTTTCAGTAATTTTATAAAACTCACCATTACGAATTTCGAATTCACCACTAAAGTATTTGACCTCGATAATGATAATTTCATTCTGGCCAACCAATAAACCATCAATATCTCCAATCGCACTACCTGGAACAACATAATTTCTAATATAAGTATAGGAACCATCAAAATGAGACCCTAAAATATCAGCAACCAAATCTTCACCCTTTTTACCCCTAAGATTATTCACCAAATCATCAATAAAGGAACTCCGTAATAATCCATAAAAAAAACCAAGTCCTACATATTCAACCACAAGCAGTAAAAGCCTGAAGGAGAGGCTTATTTCATTCCCTAAATAATGTAAGGTTAACCACGCGACAGCACTCAATAGAAGGAGCAAAAACACCACTCCAGAAAAGATATATATTTTCTTCAAAAGACGAGAACTAAAAGATACTTGATATGATATAACTTTCATGGACCCAATAATACAATAAGATTGGTATTGTGAATATGAGGAATAAATTCACACACCTCCACTTAAACCCTATCCTGAAACGCAACACCATCGTGCCTTACGGATGTACCCCACACATCTTCACCCTCCACCTCGCACAAACTAAAACCACAGAGCAGTCTACGGTTTTATTGTGGTCACAAGTATTTTTCTGCTGAAAAATCTCGCGACCCTTCCCTACAGGAACTGTACACCTTTCACATTTTGATTACAAAATACTCAAGGTCTTGCGAAGCTCCACGCATTCGCTTCTCACCTCGTGCCGTCGCGCTCCGGCTCGCACATTGCAACCGAAAATCACTACCTGATACAAGGTAGTGATTTTCTGTGTTGTTGCAATGTGCGCCCACTTGGAATCTCTCCCTCGCCTCTCAACTTGCCGTCGCTCGTTTCGGGCTGTACCACAAGGGTACTTCTATTTTCATAAATGAAAACATGTCGAGCACCGCCTCGCTCCCACACGAAATGATTGGCCAAAAGTATTTTTCTACTGAAAAATCTTTCAGCCCTGTCTCGCCCCGTCGGGCTCCGACCTTGCGAAATGGGCCCCACCCCATTTCTCACCCGCTCCGGCGTTCGAGTCCAAGACGCAATGTGTACAACACATTGCTTGGGCGCACAAAAAACCGCTTCCGCGGTTTATTTGTGCGCCCACTTGGACTCGAACCAAGGACCCCCGAGGTATAAGCTCGATGCTCTAACCAACTGAGCTATGGGCGCATGTATCTTGGAAACAGGAACAATACTACGTCATTCAGGATGCTTAGGCAACACAATGCAAAACCCCACACCATATATTGGCGTGGGATTTCATTTGAATTATTTTGTTGGAATAATTGGTGAACCTTCTTTTTTAAAAGTCCTCAAAACCATAAACATAAGACCTCCAAGAACAAACACCACAGAACCCATTCCAACCCAAGGGAGCCATGCATATTTTTCAGTAATCCGACTTTCCTCTGAATCACACTTATTCCCTATACCATCGCCATCAGTATCAGTCTGATCTGCATTTGTAACATTCACACAGTTGTCCCTGCTATTAATCACACCATCACGGTCGAAATCATCGCACGCATCACCTCGACCATTTTGATCAATATCAATCTGATCCTTATTTGAAATCGTAACACAGTTGTCACTAATATCAGGAACACCATCACCATCAGTATCGGGTAAAACGTATGTACTGTTTACAGCTGATACACCAAGAGAACCTTTCACAGCAGGACCACCAGATAATTGCGGTAATTCATCAGTAAATCGTGCTGCTGGACGATCCACACTGTAATAGAGTGCGTATTTTTCACCAGGCATCGCCAAGAAACGTAATGAAGATAGAGACGTTGCGATTCGGTCATCAACGAATTTCATTTCAACGATACGAAGTGGTTGGCTATAGTTAAAGATCACCTTCCATACACTTGCAGTTGTTTTTGGGAAATTGATAGACCATGCATTTCTGTACGTTTTCGACACCACCACCTTTTCAACACCATTAACGAGCGCACGAACTTCAATTGAAGTCGGATTAGCGACATAGGGCGCAAGAGCCACTTCTAATTGAGACGACGTAATTGGTTGCGCATACGAAAGTGTAAGCATTGCAGTACCGGGGACAAATTCACCCTGTGTTCCAAGTGGTAAATCAAAGTCCACATACGTTGACGAATTATCATCAAATAGTGCTGCTTCAGAAGACGCGATCCCTGTAATCCTTGGCACATTTACCTTTTGAGTAACCGTATTTTCTATGATGTACGGAATGAGTTTTTGTGAACCATCAATGAGGCCTAAGCCAAATGATGCATTAATTGACCGTAGAGGAACCTCAACAACGGTCGGCACGGAAACCAAAGGAACATGCACCGAAGTCACCTGACGATACTCAGAAAAACGATTTTCTTCACCGGCATAGACCCGAACAGTGCCAAGAGATATACCAAGAACAATACAAACTACACATTTCAAGACAAGAGTGTTCATGCTGAATTTAATTATGCTTGTGGATGAGAAATACTCAGACGTTTGGTGATAAAGGCAGTACCTAAAAGGAGTGCTCCGATAACAAAGAATGTCACAATTCTTTCCGCAGAACCCATCGAAACGCTTTCCACAAAAAGTAAGTGTACGCACACGAAGCCAAGAAGGATTCCACCAGATACTTTCTTTGATGTATCCCCATGAGTAACACCTGTAAAATACGTGATGATGGCAATAATAGTATAGATGACGAGTGTTACAAAATTTCCAGTCATTTCTGTTGATGACACAGCGTGAACCACAAGCCAGATAAGGATAAGTGTGTAGAGTGAGCCCCATGCAACCCATGCGCGGCCAACGCTTGATGGTACACCTGTCTCAACCTTGCTTTTACTAATGAGGAAATATCCGAGTGCAAACAAGGCAAGAGAAATGAGGACAAGAACCAAACAGTCTGAATGGAATACAGAAGAGTGCCAGCTGTACGATCTAACGCTTGTAAATGCCATAAACCCAGGGATCATAATCGCAAGTGACACTCGTTCGGTGAGTAGGCGATCGCGGGTCAAGAAGTACGATAGAGCAACAAAAATAATCGATTCAAGTATGAATCCAAGAGTGAGTACAGGACCCGACAATTCGAGCGCAGTCGCAATACCAATCATCACAAACGCTATTCCAGCATACACAAAGAACGGCAATGCTTTCTTTGTAACTTTAAACACAAGGAATGATGCCAAGAGGAACGCGAGGGCGCATGCCGAAACAGCTAAACTCTGGTACACACTCCCCACCCCAGCCATAATCCACACCACAATAAAGAGCGCGTTCAAGAAGGCGGTCTTTATATCCGACACAATGGTTTCAACCGTACCACGAATCATTGCCGCTATATTTGCCGCAAAAAAGAGTCCTGAAAAAGCACAAGCCCAACCAATCATGTCTTTTGGATTACTGGTTGTGAGTACAGAAACACTGTAGATAGAAACGATAACCAAAGAAAGGAACGTGAGGACACGCCACTTGGAAAGAGCAACAACCCACAACGAACCAATCGAAACAACAAAGAGGTATGCAAACATCGCGCCGTGTGAAATGTTCGCTTGAACAAGGACAGGTGCAAAACATGCAAGGAGGAGGCTTGCCACTGCAAGTTCCATCCTACGGAAACTAAGACCTGCAACCGTCACGAACGCAGAGCTCATGAGGGCAATAATAAGAAGCGGCACCACCCCAAACATGTGATAGAAATAGTAAGCAGAAAATGCGGTGAGAATCGAAACGGTCGATCCGAGAACGGTAAATACCCCACCCTGAACTGTCGAAACCCCGAGTCGCTTGAATCCAAACAAGAGGAAGCCTATACCAGCGGCAAATCCAATAAAGATGCGGCCCATAGGTCCGATCCAGTTATTCATAAATGCATACGTGAGGAACCATCCGAAAGCGAGAAGGATCAAACCAGCACCAATCTTCATCATCCAATCTTCCTTGAGCCACACAGCAAAACGTTCGCCGAGATCAGGTTCCCTTGCAACAAGAACCTCTGGTTCAGGTGATGGAACATTTTGCCCAAGAGTCACTGTTTCTATTGGTGACACGGATGGGGCGGTTGGAATCGCTTGTGGGCCAACACTTGCACCACTCATTTTATCCTCCAAATCACGGACCCGTTTTTTTAAATTACTTACCTGAACAAGAATAACAACAAATATAATAATCGGAACAATAATAGACCCAAACATATTTGATACATAATAAAATAACATGCTTCCTAGTATACCAAAAAACGCACCCGTGTGCGTTTTTTTACCTATTTTTATTCTGCGAGCTTCACCCCTTCCTTGAGAGAAATACCGTTTGCAACGAGTATTGCATCAAATTCAGCACGTTCGATGGTTTCGGTTTCGATCAATCGTTTTGCGATAACATCAAGAACTTTTCGATAATCCTTGAACACCATATTGGTCCTACCCATAGCCTCGGACATAATACGCTGCACTTCCCCATCAACATCAGCGCTTATTTTTTCAGACATCTCTCCGTTCACACCATTACCAAAAAGTGTCCTCCCGCCGGCACCCTCGAGTGCGAGTACGCCAATCTTGTCTGACATACCATATTTGGTAACCATGTCTCGAGCAAGCGCAGTTGAAACCTGCAGATCATTCGATGGTCCAGTTGTCACATCACCAAAGATGAGTTTTTCTGCGGCATACCCACCAAGCGATACGGCAATATCATCAAAAAATTCATTTCGCGACTGAATCCTCTTGTCTTCAATTGGTAAATGAAGCACATATCCAGCAGCCCGACCGCGGGAAATAATCGAGATTTTGTGTACCGGGTCAGCGTGTTCAAGGACTGAAGCAACAAGTGCATGACCAGCTTCGTGGTATGCAGTTACTTCTTTTTCTTTCTTCGACAAGATATGACTCTTTCGCTCGGGACCGAGCATGACTTTTTCAATCGCACGTATCAAATCATACTGTGTAATCTTTACCCTATCTTCACGAGCGGCGAGAATCGCTGCTTCGTTCATGAGAGAATAAAGGTCAGCACCAGAGAAACCAGGGGTACGTTCAGCAACAAGCTTCAAGTTAACATCTTCTCCAAACTGTTTCTTGCGAGCATGTATCGCAAGAATCTCTTCCCTATCCTTTCTATCTGGTAAATCAATCGTTACACGTCTATCAAATCGTCCAGGACGGAGGAGGGCTGGATCGAGCACATCAGGCCTATTTGTTGCTGCCATGACAATCACTTTTTCATTTGGTTCAAAACCATCCATCTCGACGAGAATTTGATTGAGCGTCTGTTCACGTTCGTCGTTACCACCACCAGTACCGGCACCTCGAGCACGACCAACAGCATCAATTTCATCAACGAAAATAATCGAAGGGGCTGCCTGCTTTGCCATACGGAATAAATCACGAACACGTGAAGCGCCCACACCAACAAACATCTCTACGAATTCAGATCCTGAAATTGAAAAAAATGCGACACCTGCTTCACCCGCAACCGCACGAGCAAGGAGCGTCTTACCTGTTCCCGGTGCACCCATAAGAAGCACACCTTTTGGAATCTGCGCACCAATATCAATAAACTTTTTTGGGTTTTTAAGGAAATCAACAATTTCAGAAAGCTCCTGCTTTGCCTCCTTTGCGCCAGCAATATCTTTAAACGTAACACGCTGTTTTTTATCACCCGGAAAACTAATACGTGCTTTTGACTGACCAAACGTCATTGCCTGTGTACCAGCACCGCGCATCTGTTTTGTTAAATACCATACCAGGAAACCAATAAAGACAAGAGGGATGAGAAATGGCGCAAGGTTAATAAACCAATACCCAAATCCACCTGGTTCTTTAACTGAAATATTAACGAGCGATAATTTTTCCGCAGTCACACCATAATTGAGAAGTGTTTGGGAAAGCGCGATGTCAGATTCTTTTGTTGATTCTGATTTCCTGCCATCCTGATACGTCGCCTCAAGCATATTTCCACTCACTACTATTTCCTTTACATCACCCTTCACCACTGAACCAGCGAGTTCAGAGACCGATACTTTTGTTATTCCAGCAGATGATGTCGCAATAATAATGTACGCAACAATAAGTAAAATAAAGATAACTGCGGATGAACCCATATTGCCAAAAAACTTCCAAATATTCTTTGGATCGATTTGTTTCATTGGGTTAAGTGGGTCTTGAGGACCTTTACCTTTTCCACCTGGACGCTTTTTTGTTGGTTGTTCCATATGCGATATATTATACACGAAAGTGCGACGTGATTTCACCCCATACCTATTCTCTGCTACCATAGCATGTATGGAGAAGTCTTCCGGAACGTACGCATACAATCGAAAAGCAGGATTCAATTACGAACTTGGCGACAAATATGAAGCTGGTATTGAACTCACGGGCATTGAGGTAAAATCAGTTCGTGCTGGCCGAGCAAACATTGATTCTGGATATGTTTCCATACGTGGAGGCGAGGCTTTCCTTATGTCAGTTAGCATCCCTCCATATCAAGCCTCGAACACACCAAAAGAGCATGAACCTGAACGATACCGAAGACTTCTCCTCTCTAAAAAAGAAATAGCAGAGCTTTGCCGCCTTGAAAATGGGAGGTCGTTGACGATAGTACCAATTTCGATGTATAATAAAGGACGTAAGGTAAAGGTTGGCTTGGCCATTGGTCGTGGAAAGAAACAGTTCGACAAGCGCGAAACCATTAAAAAGCGTGAATCAGAGCGTGAAATAGGTAGGTCATGGAAGCATGGTAATTGATCGTCAACACCACGTACATAATCCCTTTTCTGGTGCTAACAACCAGAGACAAGTGTTCATTGAAAATTAAAAACCACAACAAATAACCTGCAGCCAACAACAATATAGGATAGAGAATCCCTTGTTGTACGTTGTTAGTTATTCATTGTTGGTTTCCATACATGGGGATGCCAGGTATCGACAAAGGACCGGTATCGCATACGCGCGGTAGAGCACCGTTAACTCTTTAATCTGACGGAAATTCCAACTGCAAAATCACAGCAGTCTGTAAAGTCACCTTACTTCGCTTCGAAGGACTTTGCATTTGCCTACGCAATCGCGTAATACGCGGTAGCTAGGCAACGTCTCTCTGTAACTGTTCTCAAGGGTTATAGTCTGACGCAATATACTTGAGATACGGCGCGAATCTGTTTCAATTCTTCTGCCCGACAATTATGAAACTCGAACTCGGGACGTTTTGCTGGTTTCTAAGGATCGAGTTCTAAAACACTGAAATCAAATACACCACGTAGACCTATGCGACACCATCTTTTGCACGGGGGTTCAATTCCCCCCATCTCCACACATACAAAAAACACGAGAATGATTCTCGTGTTTTTTGTATGTGTGGAGACCATGTGCGCAAGCACATGATTTTTCGTAGAAAAAGTGGGTGGAATTGAAAGACGGAACGCACGGAGCGAAGTGGAGTCCGAATTCAGTAGAATTCGGGCGTGAGTCAGGGTCGTAGAATTTTTTGAGCGACGGCGAAAAAAATATCTATGACCAATTCCCCCTCCCTTTCTCCAAAGAAAAAAACGCCGTACCCTAAGGTCGTGCGTCTTGTATAAAAGTATTATTGAGAACTTTCAACTGAGTCGGCGCCTGGCTTATCCTTCAGTATATCCTCAATGCTTCTCAGGTTCATCCGCTTTAACGTATCTTTAATATGCTCTTTTGCGGCAGGGGAATTTGACGAGTCAATGATTTGTGATTTGATACTCATTGCCTCTTGAACTTGAATTGGATGGTGCTCCTTGAGCCATGACAGCATCGAGGAAACATCCTTTTCCTGAATCCCCATATCACGAAGCCTTTCGTCATCATTGTCTTGAAGCGCAATGATAAGAAAGCGGAAGCACCCACTGAAACATTCAGGCATCAGTTCAGCCAAGTCAAGGACACTGCCGGGGATATCATCATCCGTGCCCATTGATCTGAAGTTGAACCCAATTTGCGATGCTGCGTGAAAACATTCCACTCACCATCACAGAGAACAATCCGATATGCGTCTCGAGCAACGCAATGCTCGCATTGAGATCATCTTCTTTTTCGAGAGCCGAAGCGAACACTTTGTTAATTCTTGATTTCATTTTTTTATTTAGCTAGAGTTAAAGTCCACATCCCAGAACCAGCGAAAGCTGATTTACCAGAATGTGTCCTTATTTCTCTAGCCAAATAACCACTTCAAAGAACTTAAACTACCTTTATATTATAGCATACATAATAATCCTGTCAAGGATTACTTGGAGTGAGTTCGCCAACATGTTTTAACTAACCTCTTTTGACACTTTCTCTAGTTCAAATAAACCTAACATTTCCATCGGGGTTTTTCCACGTAAACCACAATGCTCAAGATTGTTGTAGTAGTCGTTCCATATCC
>CAIMLU010000062.1 GCA_903842365.1 uncultured bacterium | reverse complement strand
TTTCTGAACTACAAAAGAAGATCCGGATATGGAACGACTACTACAACAATCTTGAGCATTGTGGTTTACGTGGAAAAACCCCGATGGAAATGTTAGGTTTATTTGAACTAGAGAAAGTGTCAAAAGAGGTTAGTTAAAACATCATAGACATTCAAAGAAGCCATGGATACATGAAACGAACCAATGACGAATCATTATTAAAACATATGAAGAACAAGGGTTGTTCTAATCCCAGCACTAACAGTAACAACCACCTCGAAATAGCACCAAAAGCCTACAAAAAGTGATACATATCATCAAATGAGTGTGCTGAAATAAACAAACGATTCTTTTTGTATTTTTGCGACCGAAAGAGGTGTATCGACGAGAAGCACTAATAAGGAGCGCAAGAAGTAAAAAAAACCTCTATATAAATAAACACATTACCCAATAAGGTAATGTGTTTATTTATATTATTTAAGCATCAATTGTCGCCTTGTGTGCATTCGAAGTAATGAATGTCTTACGAGCCGGAACGTCCGTACCCATAAGCATATCAAAGACTTTATCTGCCTCTTGTGCGTCATCAATTCGCACCTGCTTTAACAATCTGCGTGTTGGATCCATTGTGGTTTCCCACAATTCATCAGCATTCATTTCACCCAAACCCTTATAGCGCTGAACATGAGCCTTCATTGTTTTTCTTATAAGCTCTGGTTCACCTGCCTCATCTTCAGTAACTGAAACGTCTTCATCTTCAAGCACTACACCTTCTGATGTTTTACCAATCGCCTTCACTTTTTCTTCTTCAGAGTAGCAATACATCACCTCCTTACCCTTCTTTATTTTGTAAAGTGGTGGTTGTGCAATATACACATACCCACCATCAATGATCGGCCTGAAGTAACGATAGAGCAACGTGAGAATGAGCGTTCTGATATGTGCACCGTCAACATCCGCATCAGTCGCAATAATGATTTTATGGTAACGCAGTTTAGTGATATCAAAAGTCTCACCAATCGCAGTTCCCATCGCAATAACGAGGTTTTTAATTTGCTCTGAACCAAGCATCCTATCGAGGCGAGCACGCTCAATGTTCAAAATCTTTCCACGAAGTGGCAATATGGCCTGAATCCTCCTGTCACGACCAGTCTTTGCTGTACCACCTGCAGAATCTCCCTCCACAATAAAGACTTCACTTTCTGCAGCATTACTTGATTCACAATCAGCAAGTTTTCCTGGCAACGTCATACCTTCAAGAGCACCCTTTCGTAGAATAGAATCCTTTGCTGCTTTTGCTGCCTTGCGTGCCTTCATGGCAAGCATAGCCTTTTGAATAATCAACCTTGCATCATCAGGGTTTTCCTCAAGGAACATGGTGAATGCATCACCAAAAACAGAAGCGACAGCTGATTGTGCCTCAACAGAACCAAGCTTCGCTTTCGTTTGACCTTCAAACTGAATCTCGCGAAGTTTAACAGAAACAACAGCAGTTAAACCCTCTAACACATCGTCTCCAGTAAAACTTTCGTCATCTTTACTACCATTCTTCTTTGCGTATATGTTGAGCGTACGAGTAAGAGCGGTTTTAAAACCAGTAATATGAGTACCACCCTCTGCGGTATAGATGTTGTTTGCGAATGGCAAAATACGGGATGACATATCATCAACGTACTGGAGCGCTACTTCAACAGACTCAACACCGTCTACCTGCTTTTCAATGTAAAAGACATTCTTGTGAACTGGTTTCTGGAGTGAGTTTGTAAATCGAACAAGTGATACAAGCCCTCCTTCAAAGTAGAATGTTTGTGATGGAACCTCAAGACTCAACTCACGGAAATAGACTACATCATCAATATCAATCGAACCTTTATATTCACGCGCATCAATCACAGAAATTTTCAAACCACGCACAAGGTACGCCTGCTGTCGCATATGCGAAACAATTCTATGGAAATCATATACCTGCGGACCAAAAATATCAGTATCAGGTGTAAATGTAACAACCGTTCCATGAACTTCTGATGCGCCGACTTTTTTTACCGCGGCTTGTTTCTTTCCACGGGAATACTCTTGCATGTACTTTCCGCCATCCTTATGAACCTCAACTCTACACATGCTCGAAAGCGCATTCACAACAGAGGCACCCACACCGTGGAGACCACCAGATACTTTATATCCACTATCTTCACCACCAAACTTACCTCCAGCATGAAGGACCGTCATGATAGTTTCAAGTGCTGACACTTTTGTCTGCTTGTGGACATCAACTGGAATACCACGCCCATTATCAACAACTCGAATAGTTTCACCCGGCATGAGCGCAATTTCAATATCGTTTGCATAACCACCCATCGCTTCGTCACGTGAGTTATCAAAAATTTCCCATACCAAGTGATGGAAACCGTCGGTACCAGTTGTTCCGATGTACATTCCGGGACGCTTACGTACTGGTTCAAGACCTTCAAGAACCTGGATGGAATCAGCTCCGTAACTCGATTTTTTTTCGTCTTTTTCTTTAGCCATGTAGTGTATTATTTACGACATCAAAGCAAGGCTTCGATGGCTACGATTATAGCAAAAAACACCCTTTCTACAAAGGGAGTAAAGGGAGACTTGCATTTAAATATGTGGTCGTATATACTCACAAAAGTTCTTTATTTTTCGAAGGGGGGTGGAGTCGTTGTCTTGCAGCACGATTTCCACCCCCTTTTTTTTATTCTCATTTGAACCAGACATATGAAGCAAAACTGTCCCTTCACTTCACTTTGCCTCGTGTCAGAGGGGTATCTAAGGGCTTCGCTCTATGGATTCATTAAAAATCAAGAGTTCTCAAACCTTCCTACAAAGCTTCTACGCGGCAGAGCCACAGGAAATTTTCGCGGATTAAAGTTGGACTTAGTTGACTTTTAATATAAAAGTGCTACAGTGGTATGGTGTTTTTTTAAGACACTTTCGGGGTTTAATTAACCTCGGATTACAATAAACCTCTCAGACCACGCCGGGTATGCAAGACCTTGGAAGGTCTGTGGAGACAACAGGAACCTTAGTCACACGGAAAGGGTTTGTGGTATGGAAAATAAGGAACTAGACCAAGCTAAGTCGTACTTGGATATGAGCCCGGAAGATAAGGCCGTAATATTGATACGGCTTTGTAAACTCCTCATTAAAGATGAGGAAGAGTATGAGTTCGTATCATACCGCCTTATCAAGTACGGTAGGGTTGATGCCCAGGAGATAACTGCGATGTACGCTCGCATTGAATCGTCAAACACCGACAAGGTAACCACGAGAGAGATAATGCTTCTCGAGGCAACATGCTTCATCGGTGTAGGTATTGGCCAGAACGAACAACGCTTCGAAAGCGGTTTCGAAGAAATCCAGCGTAATATCGGCAGCTATCAAGGGACACTGTTCCTTTGTAGGCAGCTGAGACTGGCGGGCAGTCTGTATGGACTGAACTGGCAAAGGGTTGAGTGCTAATCTGATATAAGCTTGGTCGAGGGTATGGTTATGATAAACAATCAACCATACCCTTTTTTTATACCCAGAAAACCTATTAGATCGATTTGACACTTGAATGTTTTGAGTTTATAGTCTTAGGCAAATGCTCTCTCCAAATCACCTCCTTGGAATCCTTAAGGATCTCATAAAGTACCACTATGACGATGCAGATGATCGTGAATTGTTTGGTTTCGGTACAATTGACCGCAACCTTAATGCCCTGATAAAGCATCGAGGGTTCGATGCAGAAAAAGAAATTCGGTTTATATGGACCAAACTGGAACCGATACTCAAGGGATTTAGTGATAGTTTCTCTGTTTGTTGGAGAAATACTGAATTGATTGGAAAAGAAACAATGAACGCCCTCACACAAAAATACTCATCTATTTTTCAGACGGCGTTTGGAATCACAAGAGAACAAGGTGAAGATATTGCTAGTTTTTTGTACTGTAACAACCTCTTATCTTGCCCATTCCCTCTTAAAAAGTAAGTTTTCGAGCCGTTATCCTGAAAGGGATTGAACGGCTTTTTTTTACGCAAAAGTGTTAGTAGTGTTTAGATATTACTCTTGAGTTCAAACTCTAACTGCCCGCTTTCGTATTAGTTTGTTAAATGATTCTTTTGGTGTTTTCCATCCAAGCGTTTCTCGTGGTCTTTCATTAAGAAGCCTCTGCACTCGCTTTAATTCTCGCACAGAAACTTGATTG
>CAIMLU010000061.1 GCA_903842365.1 uncultured bacterium | reverse complement strand
CCATCAACGAACATATTCAGAACATTGTTAAAACCAGTGAATTAACACAAAAAGCAACTATCCGGAAATTCCGGATAGTTCAGAAAGAAGGTAATAGGGAAGTCGATCGAGATGTGAAACATTATAATCTCGACATGATTTTATCTGTGGGTTACCGTGTAAACAGTAAAAAAGCAACCTTCTTCCGCCAATGGGCAACAAAAACCCTTCGTGGGCACATTGTTGATGGCTACACGGTCAATAAAAAACGCATTTTGGAAAATCACACTCGATTTCTTGATGTAGTTGAAGATATTAAAAGACTCCTTCCAAACGAATCCGCCCTCAATCCCAAGGACGCCATTGAACTCATTTCACTTTTTGCTGATACATGGCTTTCTCTGGACGCATACGATCAAGAACGTCTACCTAAAAACAAATTAACCAAAAAGAAGGTTGATTTAACCGTAGAAAAGATTTCAAAAGATTTGATTGAGCTTAGAAAAACCCTCATCGAAAAAGGTGAGGCAACGGACATTTTTGGAAACGAAAGGGAGGTGGGTTCAGTTGCGGGTATTGTGGGCAATGTGATGCAAACGTTCGGTGGTAAGGAACTCTATCCGACGATTGAAGAAAAGGCTGCTCATCTACTCTATTTCATGGTGAAAAATCACCCATTTACTGATGGAAACAAACGATCGGGCGCTTTTGCTTTTGTGTGGTTTTTGAAACAAGCAAAAATGCTCGATTTAGGAAAAATAACTCCATCCGCACTAACAACCCTCACCGTCCTTGTTGCTGAAAGTGGTCCAAGTAATAAAGATAAAACAATTAAACTCATCTTGAACCTCATTTCAAAATAATCTTCTCGGTGCACAGATTTCATTTCTCGAAATCCGCATCGCCCGGGCTGTATTAGGTTTGGTATAAATCTAAAAAAACACTATTCAAATTTGAATAGTGTTTTTTTATTTTCTATAAATAACCCCATTTTTTCAGTGTCTCGCAATCTTCATGAGCAAATTTTGATCCAATGTCGTTTCGATACATCATCTTTGGGACAACAACACGCTTTGTTAGCGAGTAGACCTTGTTTTGAGCTTCTTCTATTGTATTCCCCATACCGGTGACATACAAAATATATCCTTCTCCATTCGAGATATAATATTTATTTTTTGAACCGACACGTAACGACACCTCTTCAAAATGAATATGATCAAAATCTTCTTTAGAGAAGTTGTCGAAATGAATATCAACACCAAAGAGTGGGTTTGAAATCTTTTTATTGAATGGAAATGGTGGAACCGCAAGAAGAACAACAACACCATAACCTTTTTTGTATTTAAGGTCATAATCCTGACCCGATGCAACCGCGTAAAGGAATTCACCCCAAGGAGAATTATGGATTTCAGAATGAAGATGAACAATAGGAGAACCAAACCTACACGTAGGCTCGAGAGGGAAGACACCGTCTTCGTTCACAATACAATTCACTTCAAAATCGCCACGGAAACCACTCTTTTCCAAAAAAGGCTTAAGTTTTACAAGTGTCTCTTGATAGAGCTTATTATTTTCATCTTCACCGTACCACGCAAGCGTGCCCATCTCACTTGTCATTGGACCAATATCGCCAGGAAGGAGCGCTGTGTGCTCTATATTAAATTCAATAGGACCGACCCAGTCTGTGCCATTGAAGTACCTACCAACACCAATTTCAATTCCACGAATTCGTTTATGTAGGATGATGCCCTCACGACTAAGCATTTTTTCTTGCAAATAGTTTGTTAGGAGACTGATAACATCACGACCGTCACGATAATAGCCGACGTAATTTATAAACTTATTGCCGAAATTTTGCTTTACAACCCAGTCATCTGGGTGAGCTTGAACATATAAAATAGCATCCTCTACGTTATTAAAACCAATGAGGGGGGTTGTTTTGAGACCAGCATCCGCAAATATCTGCTGACCAAATTCACGATTATTTTCCAACTTATCACCAAGTTCTGAACCACCAAAAACGATATACCCTTTTTTTCGTAACTGATCTTGGGTTTTTCCATAACCAATATCATCAAAAATAATTAGACCATCTTTACCAACCCAGCCAAGTTCGGTGCGCCAATTTTCTGTCTTTGGAATCATGTAGTCAAAGTTGTGCTTTGCTTTTTTATCATGAAAAAAGAGCTTAACATCATGACCTTCTTTAACCAACTGGTTTGCTAAATCGCCGGCAATGCACTGTTTCGAGATGAATAATATTTTCATGACTGGATTAAAATCTGAATGCACACAGTATACTTGACTTTTTGTTAAAAACAAGACGGTATGCTGTGGAAAGTTCTTTTTAAGAATTTTTAGTGAAATTTTCTTAAAAACACAACGAGAATAAAATTATAGAGTTGGAAAACGAATGCTGATTACGGATACTTGCTTTTTTTATATTATGTGCTATAATCAAAAAAGTAGAGGTTCTTTGAAATGTGTTTATCCGCACGGCGTTTACAGCACCTTTTTCAATAAAGAGATACTGTAAACGCCGTGCATTCAGACAAAACCAATTTGGTACGGCGCAACAAAAAAACAACAAACAGAAGGATTTAAGTTGAAAGGAAGAAATTTTGTTTTGGTTTTGCTGTCGCCAATGCTTTGGACAGCAGCCATCTTGGTTGATAAGGTGTTGACCAATGGTAAGGAAGAGGATTCTAAGCCGGGATCGCTTATGGCGATTTGCGGCCTCTTTAATCTCATGTTCGCAGCAGTGCTTTTTTTGGTGATTAAGTTCACCGGGCACAGTCTGCTCGATTTGGATCACACGATCCCTCTCATGTTGAACGGTATCCTCTATATCGCTGGTATGTGGATGTTTCTCCACGTGCTGTCCGACGAAGAGGCTTCGAGGGCAGATCCCTGGTTCCAAACGATTCCGGTTTTCGGGGCGATTGGTGCCTTCTACATGTTGCGGGAAATGCCGGCATGGTATCACATCGTTGGCATCATTCTCCTTGTAACTGGCGGCTTCTGGCTGTCATTTCATGAGGGTAAGGTTCGGTTCAAGCACATAGCCCTCATGTTAGGTGCCTGCATCTGCCTTGCGGTGAACGACAACGTTGTGGCAACATTTGGCCGTAGCGAAGAAATTCAAAGTTTCAAAGATTTTCCCAGTATGATTCCTGCAATTTTCGCGGACGTCTCTGGTAAAGCGCTCTTTGGACTCTTGATTCTTTCCTTCGGGAAAAAGTATCGCGAAGGGTTTGCACTTGGAATCAAAACCAAGTTCAAACTTCAGTGCTACTCCGAAGGGTTTGCAATCAGCGCCGACTTCTTGTTCGATGCCGCAAAGCTCATTATGCCAATCGCGACCATTCAGGCCGCGTGCTGCACTGGACCCCTGTTCACACTCGTTGGAGCGTTTTTTCTCACCAAATTCCGTCCTGATGTCATGGAGGAAAGGGTGGATACAAAGACAATCCTTCACAAGTTGGGCGGGATTACGCTCGTTATTATTGGCGGCGTTATCTTCGCGGTAACCACATAACTTCAACCGCTCCCAAAAGGAGCACAATCCAAGACCAGTCTCACAAAAGACTGGTCTTTTTTATATGTAAATACTTGAGTTCAAACTCTAACTGCCCGCTTTCGTATTAGTTTGTTAAATGATTCTTTTGGTGTTTTCCATCCAAGCGTTTCTCGTGGTCTTTCATTAAGAAGCCTCTGCACTCGCTTTAATTCTCGCACAGAAACTTGATTG
>CAIMLU010000060.1 GCA_903842365.1 uncultured bacterium | reverse complement strand
GGGGTCTCTTCCGAGTTTCCTCGCAATTTCTGATACCTTCATTCGACTAGCCTTCATGAGCCCTATCTGTTCACGTTCGTTCCAACATACATGTGTATACATGGCTTAATCATATCGGGCAGTTGGAACTTGAGAGTGCCTTGTAAAATCATTGACATGTTACATATATTAGTATATAGTTTCTTCTGGAAAAGAAACCTCGAAAACTGAATTTCAACGAATCAAATCTATGAAAAAGCAAAAGAAAGAATCCCTTATTCTGGGACGTATGTTGCAAAAAATCGCACCTCGCATCGGTGCTACTGTAATAATGGAACCTGATTGGGAAATCGTTGGGCAAATTACCTTTGAAAATGGACGAAAGTCCTACTTCAGGTACAACACCCTTGATTTGAACCCAATGGGAAGTTCGGAAATTGCTCGTGATAAGGATTATTCGAATTTCTTTATGGAAAAGATGGGTTACCCTATCGTTCCAGGAAGCAAGACGTTTTTCTCTGAATCATGGGCACGGGCTGTTGGTACTCCTCGTCGAAATATCGATGCGGCGTATCGTCATGCGAAAAAAATTGGTTTCCCAATCATTGTGAAGCCAAACAGCGGCAGTCAGGGTGTTGGGGTTGCGCTTGTGCATAATAAACGTGAGTTTTATCGTGCCGTTAAAGCTGTTTTTGAAGGAGACCGAATCGTGCTTGTTCAAAAGCCGGTCTCGGGCAAAGATTATCGTGTTGTTGTTTTGGACAACAAAATCATCTCTGCTTATGAACGCATTCCTCTAAACGTGATTGGTGATGGTAAATCAACCATCAAACAATTGTTGAAGGGAAAGCAACGCGACTTCATCGCTTCAAGTCGGGATACTCGTATTAAAGCCGATGATCCTCGCATTGCGGTAAAACTTGCTCACGTTGGTCGATCCTTTAAATCAATTCCAACAAAAGGTGAACAAATGTTCCTTCTTGATAATGCAAACCTCTCAACTGGAGGAGATTCGGTCGATGTAACCAAGCTCGTCCATCCTGAATTTGCAAAGATTGCAGTTAGACTCACCAAAGACATGGGGTTGCGTCTCTGTGGTGTTGATTTGATGATTGCTGGTGATATTGGTAAGAAGCCTCAGGAATACTGGGTTTTGGAAATCAATTCAGCACCAGGCCTCGATCATTACGTGAAAATTGGTAAGGCACAGGAGGATATTGTCGAAGACCTCTACCTTGAGGTATTAAAACACCTCTCGAAAGAGTAGTTCAAGGCGCCAGATTTACTTCTGGCGCTTTTTATTAAACACACTTTTAAATATATCAACTTGCGGATTCATGTGTAGGATTTTTTCTTTGGCATCAGGGTTTCGTGACAGGAAATTAACAGGTGCATTACGTATGACAACTAATGGTACTTGTTCATCCCCTTCACCCATAAGCAGTACAGCACTCCCTGCCAAAGCATCAACGAGGTTGCTTTTAGTGAATCGGCTTTTTCGACCAAATAAGTCTTTTTTTGAAATATAACTTCTGATTGGTCTGAAACCAGCAAAGCCAATTGCTCTGCCTGTGGTACCAATACGTAACGGCGCACTGCGTGTATCGGTAATAAGAATACCGCATTTTTTTAATGAAAATCGCTTCTTGATTTTTTTCTGTAACGTAGACGCGACACTGAAAGGTGCTTTTGGTAAAAGAATAAGATGATTGTTTGCGTTTGACTCATCGACCCCAGCATTAATACCCCAACCATCATCTGTGAGGGTTAGTAATGCCCAAGGTGTTTTAATAACCTGTTTTGATTCTTTGTGTATTAACTTTACCTTATCTTCTAAATTTCCTATTCTGTTCTGAGATAAAGCAACTATTTTTGAGGTAATAACGAGAATATCGCCCTCTTTTATATCGGGAACATGCGCAAGTATAAATTGCTCAAGATTTTCACCAACTTTGAATAACGATGTTTTGATTCCGGTTATTTCCATATTTATTCTTTCTTTGAAATAAGTCCTAACACAGCCCGGGCGATGCGGATTTCGAGGAATGAAATTTGTGCACCGAGTTTGTTTTTTACCGGTGAGAGGAGGACTTTACCTTCTGATTCATGTACCTCGAGGATAGCTTTCTCGATTTTTGGCCAATGAGTTTTTGAAATATCATATTTCCACTTACTAATATCAATGCTCTCCCCCGTTTCAATCAATTTTTCGACGTGGTCAAGAATGGTATCTTTAGTGACCTTTCGCAACGTAGCAATTTCTTCGAGTGATTTCCCTGCATCTACAAATTCACGTGTTTCCGCCAAGGTTGGTTTCTTCTTTTCTTTTTTTGCGGGTTTTTCACCAGCGACACGGGCAATGAACGCTTCTTGTTCTTTTTTTACATCACCTGTACCCATCGTTTCAAGCATTACCTGTGCGCGTTCTGATTCTTGGCGCAAATTCATATCGTGTTCCAAAACATCACCCCTAATTTGAAGAGCTGTGTCATTGAGACCTATTACCACCAGTCCATCAAGTGTTTTAACGCGAGAAAGTGCCACATAACCCATTCCTGGTTCAAATGACTTTGATAAATCAACCTCTACGGCATCAAGACTCATACCCTGACTCTTGTGTATTGTTATTGCCCACGCCAGACGGAGTGGATATTGATTAATTTCAGCAAGTGAACGTCCACCATCATCGTTAATGGACCATTGCGCGCGTTCAATGGTGATTCGACGACCATCTGCGGTTTTTATTATTGGATTTCCACCGGTTGGACACGCGGTCACAATGCCAAGCGTTCCATTCACAAAACCAGCTTCAAAATCGTTCTTGACACACATAACGCGAGCGCCAAACTTGAGTCGTAACACTTCGGGTGCAAGGCATGATTTTTTGAGCGATTCAATGAGGTGTGGATTTCCCTTTGCTGTCATTTTATGCACCGTTGCACCTTCATCAATCTTATCCAATTCCCCTTCGTTTATACGGTCAATGTCTATGTTGTGAGAATACAGTTTAGTTGGTTCAATCTCATCTTTGGATGGAGTTTTTTTTGTTTTCGATTTAAGTACCTCTATCGTTTTATCAGACACACGGTTTTCTCGGATTTCATTTAAAATAGAAAGCATCTCGTGATCTTTTTGGCGGTGTTGTTCAGTGAGGTAGCAGATAATAAAACCTGCTTCACGCCATGAATCAGCTGCGAATGCGAATTGTGCTGCCGGTTCACCAAAGCGTGCAATTGGTGGTAATTGAAAGAAGTCGCCACAGAGTACTACTTGAATACCTCCAAAAGGTATGTCGTTGCCTTTAAATGCACGACACACGCGTTCCACCATATCAAGTCTAAAATGGTGAAGCATTGAAACCTCATCAATAATAAGTACTTTAACCGTCTTGAATCTGTCGGCGAGGTATTTCTTGTCTAAAAGCCCTGCGATTTCATCATCGCCAAGTTCAGGTTTAATCCCAATCCCAGACCACGAGTGAATGGTTACACCACCCATGTGTGTTGCCGCGATTCCTGTTGAGGCGGTAATTCCCACATCAATGAAACGCTCTTTAAGAAATGAAATATATTCATTCAAAAGGTGCGTCTTTCCACTGCCTGCAGGACCAGTGATAAAGACGTTTTTTCCCATCTTGAGGATATCGAGTGCTTCCTTTTGAGTCATGGTGGATACATTGTAACAGAAAATCGACTTTATTTATGACCGAACTCGTTTAGATTTTTGTAGTCTAATTCGAAACCATACGTATCCTTGAAGAGAATCTGAAAATCTTCACTGTTTTTAATAGTGTTTAAATTAGCAATAAGTTTCAGTATTTTCTCTTTTCCATACTGTTCCACAAGCTTCTGGACCACAAAACCTGATTCATCATACACGGTCTTTCCACCATTATCGTGGTGATCCAGGAAGTGATTAAAATTCTCTGGTTTTCTCTTGAGCGCAAGTTGCCCTGAGGTGTAGATAGCCAAACCTTCATTGAGCCATATAGGTTTCTGATTGCCTTTTGAAAGAATTCGAAAATAGAGATGGCTTAATTCGTGCTTCACAAGAGCTACGTATTCCACATCAGAATAAACCCTGTCACTTTCAGTCCCAAAACTATCTTTGTTTAAAATATAAATAGTCTTATCTTTTGTCGCCCATGCAACTAACCATTTTTCTGTTTTTTCACCGTGCAAGTAATCAATAGTTTCACGATCATCTACGACTATTATTTTAGGTGTATGATCTTTCCAATCTATGCCGTAAAAAGTATTGAGTTCGTCCATTGATTCCTTTTGAATCCCATCGATGAAAGAATTATCGATTTTAGTTATTTTATATGCCATAAAGTGACCTAAGTATAACTTATAGAACAAGTTTATAAAAAGCCACAGGAATTGCTCTCTGTGGCCTTGAACTAAGTTTAACAATTACACCTCATACCCACGAGCCTGCTTTTCAAACATGGTTGCGTAGACACCGTGTTTTTTAAGCAGTACGTCGTGATTTCCCTCTTCGGCGACCTGGCCATCATCAAGCACGATAATATGTTCGGCATTTCGTACCGATGACATGCGGTGCGTAATGAGGATAATTGTTTCAGTATTTGGGCGACGTTCGATTTCTTGGAATATCTCCTCTTCAGCAAACGCATCAAGTGATGCGGTTGGTTCATCAAGGATGACAACCTTACCACGACGATACCAGATGCGAGCAAGTGCAAGGCGCTGAGATTGACCACCCGAGAGTTCAATACCACCCTCAAAATCACGACCAATGATGGTGTTGAGACCTTTCGGAAGATCGTCGATGAATGTGCACCCAGCAGCTCTAACCGCCTCAGTAACTCTTGCTTCATCAACGGGGACACTCGTGTCTCCATACGAGATGATTTCCCGTATAGTTAGATGGTACTTCGTGTACTCTTGAAACAAAACAGCAATGGATTTACGGAGGGATTCGATTGATAGGTCTTTTGTGGAGACACCGTCAATGAGAATCCCACCTTGAGTTGGCTCATAAATACCAGTAATAAGCCTCACGATTGTTGTCTTACCAGCACCGTTGATACCAGTTAATGCAACTTTCTCTCCCGGCTTAATAAAGAAAGAAACATCTTTCAAAATCCACTTCTCTGATTCTGAATGAGGGTATTTGAACCACACATTTTTGAATTCGATCGTTGGAATCCTGTCTGCTAGTTTTATGGTGCCAGGCTTTACATCTTTCTCTTTTGGCAAATCCATTGTTGCGTAAATATCAGATACATAGAGTGCGGTCGAGTTGAGGCTCGATATTTGTGCCAACAGTTGACTAAATGTTCCTTGAAGCCCTGAAACAGAACCCCAAATGAACACGAGTTTTTCAACACCAACCTCACCTGTAATGATGCGGCCAATAATTTGATACAAGACGAATCCTATGGTTCCAACACTTATACATGCTGCACAGAAACTGAGAATATGTCGCACGCGCTCTGCCTTCTCCTGTTTTATTTGAAAGGCTGTAAGGAGCGCTTTTATTCTACTGAGGAAGTAAGAAACATTTTGAAACAGTCTTAATTCGATCAGGTTCGTCCTTTGATAGAACTGTCTTTGTCTTTCTGACATTTGTCTCCTTTCTTCAACTTCACCATCCCATATACCCCATGTGGTTTTGCCGTGATAGACATCAACAAGGAATTGAGGAATGAGCGAAACGCAAATGAGGAGTGCAAGACGCCAGTCAAACACAAGAACCACAATAAGTGATGAGGCAAGTCCAAAGATTTTAGCGAGGACCTCGGGTGAATTATCTACAATGTTAACCATTGGAAGTATACCTCTGTCCTGGGCTTTCGTTACTAAATCTCGACTTGTTGGTTCTTCGAGTGTTCCGATGTCTATCTCTGCTTTCTTTGTAAAATAGAGCAGAGAAAAACGCGTATTAACACGATGAAAGAATATTCTTTCAAAGTAACCCTTGAACACACTAAGGCCTGAAATGAGTGCGGTAAGTCCAATACTTGCCGCAAACCAAAACAAGATACTTGAGCCGACAAGCGGTTTAATCGATATAGCCCCGATGATTTTTGAATAAAAAAACGAGGATAAAATCGGAAGTCCTGCCATTGATATGGTGACCGTCGTAATAACGAAGATAACCAATCTGTTTTGTGGCAAGACGTCCCCAATGAGACGCTTCGCAACTTTCCCTGTCTTGAATGCTCCTGTGAACCACTTTATATAGGTAGTGATTGTTTTATACATTGTTTGATTATTTGTTTGTTTGAAAAGATCGAAACATCATACATCTTTTGTGAAGCGATGTTTTATGGCGTAATAATACGCGTATTAAATCAAATGTCAACTAAAATACCGCCCTGTTGAGCAGTATTTACCTTGTATTACAATTATAACACCTAATAGATTTTCCTACAAATGATTGTTTTTTTAGAATCCTTCTTTTTTAAGCACCTCTACTGCCTTCTTTGCTTCCTTTGAAAGCTTCTTTGGCAAATCAATGTGAATGGTTACCAAGATATCACCACGATGACGATCATTCATAGGGACGCCTTTTCCACGAACACGAAGAATCTCGTTGTGTTTTACTCCTTCTGGAATCGACAGAGCGATTGGTCCATCAAGAGTTTCGAGATTGTATTCAGAACCAAGGAGCGCATCAGAAAGTTTTACACGCAGTGTTCCAACAAGGCTGTGTCCTTCCTTGTGCCACAACGCATGACTACGAACATGAACACGTACATACAAATCCCCCGGTGTTCCGCCCGATATCGCCTCACCCGCGCCTGTCATACGTATCATTTGCTCGTCTTCGATTCCAGATGGGATATGGACACTGTACTCTGACCTTTTGTTTCTAACCCCCCCACCACGACAGCTGCTACATTTTTCTTCTGGAATTGTTCCAGTACCACGACAAGCATCACATACCTTCACGCTTGAGAATGATCCAAGGATTGAACGGCGCATTTCTGTTACCTTACCCTTACCAGCACACGTTGAACACGTCTTCATTTTTGAACCTTTCTTTGCACCAGACCCCGCACAATCATCACACACAGAATCTTTTGATACAGCAATTGTTTTGTCGGTTCCAAATATTGATTCCTTGAAATCAATATCAACATCAACCGATATGTCAGAGCCTTTACGTTGCCTTGATGAACTTCGTCCACCACCAAAGACATCACCAAAAATGTCACCAAGATCAAAATCTTGGAATCCACCCTGGCCACCACCTTGATTAAATTGTGAAAAATCAAAACCAAAACCCGATGGATCAAAACCTCCACCTCCATTTCCACCACCCATATTGGCACCAGCGTGGCCGAATGAATCGTAGTTTTTGCGCTTCGTGTCATCAGAAAGCGTCGAGTACGCCTCGTTTGCTTCCTTGAATTTATCAGCGTTACCAGTCTTCTTGTCAGGATGATGTTCGTGCGCGAGTTTGCGGAATGCTTTTTTTATGTCTTCTTGTGAGGCCGTTTTTGGTACGCCGAGTATTTCGTAATAATCTCTCTTTTGCATTTTAATTATATATTCATGAGTCTCTAACCCCTCAAACAAACACCCTATTCCTCGCGAATTATCGCGAGGAACGAGCTGTCTGCTTTTTATGTTTTCAATCTGTATCTCCCACCAGCCTGTGAGGATTGTTTTTTCCTGAAACCTTGCACCGGTTGACGAACCGAGCAGAGTAAAAAGTCAGGAGACTTTTATGCGTGTTTCAAGAAAACAACCAATCCGATCTATTTCTTCTCCTTGAATTCCGCGTCTTTGATATTATCTCCACCATTTTCACCTGGCTTTGCATCCGCGCCCTGAGTTGGATTTGCTTGTGTATTTGCCTGCTGTTGCTTCATCATTTCTTCTCCAATTTTCTGAAGAGAAAGTGAAAGCGCTTCAGTTGCCTTCTTGATTACATCAAGGTCAGCACCGTCTTTTACTTTGCGAAGCTCTACTGCTTTTGCTTCAACGTCAGCTTTTGTTTCTGGAGAAATCTTTGCGCCGTTTTCACGAATTTCTTTGTCTGCGGTATAAGCAAGTTGTTCCGCGTAGTTTTTAATTTCTACACCTTCACGCTTCTTCTTGTCTTCTTCTTCGTGCATCGCTGCGTCCTTTTGCATTTTCTCGATTTCATCTTTTGAGAGTGATGAACGAGCCTCAATGCGGATTGACTGTTCTTTACCACTCGACTTTTCCTTTGCCTTTACTGAAAGTATTCCGTTTGCATCGATATCAAGAGTAACCTCAACTTGCGGTACACCACGAGGTGCAGTTGGAATACCATCAAGATTAAAGTTTCCGAGTAATTTGTTGTCGCTCGCCATTGCGCGTTCACCTTGGACAATGCGAATTTCAACCGATGTCTGGTTGTCGGATGCTGTCGAGAATACCTGGCTCCTTGATGCAGGGATTGTGGTATTTTTCTCGATAATTTTTGTTGCCACACCACCCATTGTCTCAATACCAATTGAAAGTGGAATAACATCGAGAAGAAGTACATCTTTGACGTCTCCTGCAAGGATTCCCCCCTGAATAGCTGCACCAATAGCAACAACTTCATCTGGATTAACGCTCATGTTCGGCTTCTTTTTGAAGTAATCTTCAACCGCCTTTTGCATTGCTGGCATTCGGGTCTGACCACCAACGAGGATAACTTCGTTCAAATCATCGATCTTGAATGGAGAAGCATCCATTGCGCGTTTTGTAATCATCATCGCGCGTTCAATGAATTCACGAGATAGCTCTTCGAGTTTTGCCCGGGTAAATTTAATAACAAGGTGAAGAGGTCCGTCTGCACTCACAGAGATAAATGGAATATTTACCTCGCTCTCTACTGCAGTTGAAAGTTCGATCTTTGCCTTTTCTGCAGCATCATCCAATCGTTGTTTTGCGAGGGTGTCTTTACGGAGATCAATGCCGTGTTCTTTTTGGAATTCTTCCGCAAGCCAATTGATGATTTTTTGATCAATGTCTTTACCACCCAAATGAGCGTCGCCGTCAGTTGATTTAACTTCAATAACATCACCACCAACTTCAAGGACAGAGATATCAAATGTACCTCCACCGAAGTCGAATACGACGATTTTCTCATCCTTCTTTTTGTTAAATCCGTACGCAAGCGCCGCTGCAGTCGGTTCGTTAATGATGCGTTTCACATCGAGGCCAGCGATTTTACCAGCGTCTTTTGTCGCCTGGCGTTGTGAGTCGTTAAAGTATGCGGGAACAGTAATGACTGCTTCAGTAATCTTTTCTCCAATACGGGCCTCTGCATCCGTCTTCATTTTCTGAAGAATCATTGCAGAGATTTCCTCTGGGCGGTAAAACTTTTCACCCATTTTTACCTCAATACCATTGTTTGCAGACTTCCTGACTTCAAATGGAACCGCTGCGATGTCTTTTTGAACCGAAGCTTCGTCAAAGCTGTGACCAATGAATCGCTTGATTTGGTAAATGGTGTTTTTTGGATTTGTGACCGACTGACGTTTTGCGAGAACTCCAACAGGACGTTCCTTTGTTTTTGTTTCAGCGATGATAGAAGGCGTGGTGCGCATACCCTCTGCGTTTTCGAGGATTTTTGAATCACCACCTTCGATTATAGCCATTGCCGAGTTTGTGGTACCAAGGTCGATACCAAGAATTTTTGCCATATAGTTTTAAATGAAATTAACTAATAACCTACAACCAACAACTTACAACGAATACATGAAAAAACAGGCAAACAAGACCCTCAATTTTGTTGTGGGTTGTCCCACAAGAGGATTTCCATTTTCATGAATGAAAATTAGGTTTATGTTGTCTGTTGTGAGTTAGGCCCAGTTAGGAGCGCGCGTTCTTTGATTGGTTAAAAAGTGTGCCTCACGAGGAATTGTTATATCTCCGAATGCGGTTGAGATGACATTACTGTCCCAAGCGCATGAACATGATTCACCTGTGATACAGAGATTTGAATCATTGGGATTAAGAGGTTTTGCTCCGAGAATTGTGAACGAGAGTTCGCCATTTTCCTCACGAACAAGAAAAACAACAAGCATAGAAACACCGGCGCTCGTGGTGAGCACCTTTGGCACAATTCGATAATTCGATTGTAGTGCTGGTGTTATCATTACAGTGAGTATTATATCACAATATTATACGAGTCAAGATTAGGTTTTCTTTCATAAAAACCTTTATTTAAGGCTTTTTCTGAAAAAGATTAACCTCATAGAGTACTTGGGCGTCAGTAACATATTCTATACATATTTTCTTCATTTCTTTATGTTTTTGATTGATCTCCCTGTTCATATTTGCAGGTAGACCATCCCCATCCATATAACCAACACCGTAAAACTCGCCTTTTAATTCAAATAACAAGGTCAGCTCTTGAAAGACTTTTTCTTCTTCGAGACTCTTTTGAGCCTCTGTATACAAAGTAGTTGCAATGGTTGAGCACCACAACTTCCACTCATCAACCCTCTCTTTTTTAACACGAAACAAGACGGCTTTTTTCATAAACTTAATAATACAATTAAATAAAAAAGAAGCCACATCACGATATGGCTTCTGAAACTAGACTAACTTACTTATTCAGCGAAAGCGTAGTTGCGACCACGAACATCTGGAGCAAACAACCGAATAGGTTGAACACTTGGGTAGAGCTCTTGATTGCCTTTATGGAAACAAATCATTGCCGCATCAGAGAAGTCCTCTGGCCAGAAATGAGGATTTACTTCCGTGAAAATTTTATCCAAAATCTCAATTGTGTATTGATAGAGGGTTCTCACGTTTTCAACCTGTGTTTCCACCGCATGATTCAAAGGCTGGTGGTGCATGTACTCGCCGACAACCTGATCGCAAAAACTGAAATAATCTTGAGTGTGAAGGATGTGGAAATGCCAGAAGGGGTCCACAGGTGCTGATACGGCATGCGCATTCGCTGGGTCTAGTAGGGCGACAGCGTAATACTGCTGTAGCCCGAAGATACCCTCCGAAAGATATTCATCTGAAACAGGTTTCCCGATTTCAATGTAATATTCCTTCGTCTTCCTGATTACACCGGAGTAATCTGCTGAAGCGATGACTGCGAGCCGTTTCCGGTGTTCTTCTTGCAATGGCAATTTGATCGTTGAGATCAAACGCGATGTGTTTTGGGAGGTTATGTTATTTTGCATAGCAGAAAGGAGCTTTTACTTTACATAAAGCTAGCAAATTACACCTAAAAAAGCAACCTAAAATTTTTCTGAAAAAAGATAATAGACCAGCCAATAAAGGCTTTCTTTACGCTTTCTTTTCAAACACCGTCACCTTTGGAGCGATAAGTTGTTTATCATTCAAGCTATATCCCTTTGCGACGATTGATGCGATTTTTCCAACCTGAGAATCATCAGTTGTTTCTATCTGTGCAGTCGCCTCGTGCTTCATTGGATCAAACACTGCACCTACTGGATTTTCTTCCTTGAGACCATTATTTTCCAGAACATTTTTTAATTGCCAATAGATGTATTCGACACCAGTTCTCCACCCTGACTCTACTTTGTTCCAAGCCTCCTTGTTGGCAAATGCCATATTAAATGATCCAAGGACAACGAGAAATTCCTCAATAAGTCGCTCGTTCGCAAATTTAATTGTTTCAGAACGTTCCTTCTCTGACTGCTTTTTGAGGTTTTGGTAGTCAGCCTTTGCACGCTGCCATCCATCAAGGTATTCCTGCTTCTCCTTCAGGGCTAGGGTAAGCTTATCTTTAAGCTTCTTAAAGATTTCTGGCGAGAGTTCCTTTGAATCTTCGTCAAAGGTACCAACAACGTCGGATGGTTCGTCGTTAGCAGGTTTCGCCTTCTTTGTAGGGGCAAATTCGCTGTCATCGATTGTTATATCGTCTTTGTTTGTATCTTTTTCGTTCATAGACCACTAGGATACAGGAAAATTGAGATGGGTGCAAAAGTACCTATTCGTGAAGTCCGATTTGCAATTCATACAAGCGACGGTATTCCCCTCCTTCGATTTTAAGGAGTTTCTGGTGAGTGCCTGATTCAATGATTTTTCCTTCCTTGAATACTAATATTTTATTGGCCTTGCGTACGGTAGAAAGCCTGTGTGCGATGATGAAGGTTGTTCTACCTTTCATAAGTTCATTAAGTGAATCACTAATTATTTTTTCTGAACCAGCATCAAGTGCTGAGGTTGGTTCGTCGAGAATAAGAATCTTTGGTTTACGGAGAATTGCTCGGGCAAGAGCAACACGCTGTTTCTGACCAACAGATAATTTAACACCACGTTCACCTACAAGTTGATTCCACCCATTTGGAAATTTTTCAATAAATTCTAGAGCATGTGCCCTACGTGCCGCTTCTGTTATTTCAGCATCGGTTGCTTCAAATGACCCATATTTTATATTTGCCTGAATTGTGTTGTTAAATAGGACTACCTCTTGTGGTACTACTGCCATCTGAGAACGTAGACTGTGCAGATTTACCGCTTTCATATCAACTCCGTCAATCAACACGCTCCCTGTTGTTGGAAAATGGTACCCGCCAAGGAAATCAATTGTCGTTGATTTACCAACACCTGATTCACCTACAAATGCAATAACTTCACCAGCTTCTGCATTAAACGAGATGCTTGAAAGCACCTGTTTTCCTTCTTCATATGAGAACGAGACGTCTTTGAATGTAACATTGCCTTTTATATCAAAAGGTTTCGATCCTTTCGGTTCATAATTTTCTGGCGCAAGGGACAGAACCCGCTCAGCTGCGTCTATATTAATAATTCCTGTATGAATAGTTTGCCAATTACGCGCAAGAACAATAAATGGACCGAAAACCATTGCGGTATAGGCATTAAGTGCGAGCAATTCACCTATTGTCATGGATCCAGTACGGATGGCAAACAGAGATAAAATTAAAATAGCCGTTTGTGTACAAAGCACCACAACACGTTGAAGAAAGTTGAGATGGGCCCATGCATTTGTAATACGAAACCATAACGGCAAAGAACCTACGAAGAGTTCTTTTATGTTTTTCTGTTCATACTTTTCTGCGGTTGATTGTTTAATGGCGTGAGTGTTCGCAATTCGATCATATGAATCTCCAAATGCTTCAGAAATAAGATCCCAAAACTTTGATTGAACTGCACCAAGCGATCGCATACTTGTGGCCATTGTTATCAGGTAAAAAAGGACACCAATCATTAAAAGGAACGCGAAGAGTGGTTTAATGAAAAGCACAAGACCAATAGCAACTACGATTGAAAACAATTGAGGCACTGTACTGATGAGTATTTTTCCAACAATGGTATCAAGGTTGTTTGCCGCACGCTGAATACGGTCATTAACTTCACCTATTTTTTCTCGCTTATGAAACGAAATTGGTAGAGTTAATAAGAAACTTGAACCACGACTAATATAAGAACTCCAAACATCGTTGCCAACAATTTCATGGGCGACATCCATTTTCCAATCAATTGCATACGTAACAACTTGAATACACGCCCATGCAGTGATAAGTACAGTGAAAGCAGAAAACGGATGACCAAAAAGGTTATACGTATTAGATGATGTGAGTGTGTCTATGAGTTTACCAGTGATAAAAGGAATTGACCCGTTTCCAAGGGCTGAAAAGATTGTTCCAACCGTAAGGAGTGTAAACACCTTTTTGCGAGCCGTCATTTCACGCCAGATTACTCGTATCCCAACCCTTACTTTATCGGTGGTGACTTTTTCCATGCGTATCATGACTTGAGTTCAAACTCTAACTGCCCGCTTTCGTATTAGTTTGTTAAATGATTCTTTTGGTGTTTTCCATCCAAGCGTTTCTCGTGGTCTTTCATTAAGAAGCCTCTGCACTCGCTTTAATTCTCGCACAGAAACTTGATTG
>CAIMLU010000059.1 GCA_903842365.1 uncultured bacterium | reverse complement strand
TAACAGGGAATACCTGCTTGTTTAAATATGATCCGCGGGGGTATACCTTTACCTCTTTCGATGAGAGCGTATCGTTTAAAGTCAGCTGTGTATTGCACCATGCGTGCTGATACAGCCCGAACGTGAGGACATTGCCCTAGTTCCTTTTGCTGCTCCTCATTGAGGGTGAATCGTTTTTTCATTGTTGTGGTAATTATACAAAGAAAACCGTACAGGTTTTTTACCTGTACGGTTTTCGGGGGATAGATCAAACGGGTAGTTTTATGGATCTATTTAACCCCCGGCAACTCAACGTAGAACTGGGAACCCTTGCCTTTGCCTTCGGATTCTGCCCAGACGTGGCCACCATGTGCAGTTACAACACCTTTTACGAATGCCAAGCCGTAACCAGTTGAATTAACGTTGATTGAAATCGAGTCTTTACCACGACCTCCACTACGGAAGAGTTTTGATTTGTCTTCATCAGTGATTCCGACACCTGTATCTTTTACCGCAAAAATGATTTTGCCATCTTTGTGATCAAGTGAAATCGAGATTGAACCACTTGGGGTGTAATTAATCGAGTTATCAATAAGGTTTTTTACCGCTTCACCTATTTGCGCTGCATCACCATTAATCTGGTACATACCATCCTCAATAGTAAATGCACACTGGAGTCCTTTGCGCTCTGCAAACGTTTTTTGTTTTTCCACTACGTCAGAAATAAGCGACTTGAAATCCATGGGGACAAAAGTATATGGAAGTGTTCCGCTCTCTGCGCTCGCACCTTTCAAAATAGTAGTCACGTAATTCACACCAGTTGTTGTTTCCTGCAAACCTTGTTCAAGGAGTGGTCGTGCAGCGTCTGGCATTTTTCCGTAATCTTCGGTCAAAAGTTCAGCAAAGATGTTCCTTGAATTTCCAAGCCTTCCCTTGATCTGGTGGTTCATGACATGGATAAGGTTGCTTTGGTTGTCGTTTGCGGTTTTAAGTTCGGTATTTTTAACATCCAAGCTCTGGGCAAGCGCCTCGATCTTTTCACGTGCTTCAACTTCTTTCTTAACACTTCTTATAAGGAAGTAGCCGAATGCGAGTGATAAAATAAAGGTAAGTATAGAGACGGTGATACCTGCGGTTCCTGATGCGGTGAATATTTGTGCACCGGTAAGAAATATCACACTCGCAACAAGTGTCTGGGTTCCGATGAGTTTGATACTGAATACCTGAAACCGTACGATTATAAAAGCAAGGAATCCGATGAACAAAACCATGCCAATTGGCCCAATAAGGTTTACATCATAGAACGACAACACATCACCTACGATGTTTGTTGCTGTGAAAATTGAGAGAAATAATGTAGATGCTATGGTGAGTAATTTGATTTGTCTCTTGAAATTAGGCTCTGTTGTTTTGCGGGAATAGTGCACTCCTATAACACCAATAAAAACAATAGCGAGTATTTCAAGCGCGTATATGTAAAACCAAAGTGGTCCATTAACACCCTCACACTTTACTAAATCAAAAGTCGCAATATTCCAATGAGTTGGTAAGAGTAAAATGGTTGGGATATAGGCGCTAAGCAGAGACATTTTTTGCTTAAAACTTAATCCTTTTTCTTTAAAATAAACCCAAGAAAAATAAACTACCAAGGCAACTAGTGTAGATTGAAAGAAGGCTGACAATTCCCAACCAAGATAATTGAGGTCTGCCCTGACCGCAGTCCATTGTAAAATCTCATTGAATATAAGAAGTGAAAATGTGATAGAAAGGGCAAGTAAAAGACGGGATTTAATATCTTTAGGATTTTTTAAAAAAACAAATAGCCCAAATATAATTGCCACTAGTGCAATAGGTATATATGCATAATACAACAACGCTGGAGGAATTATGGTGTTAAACAAACCTAAAAGATTTGGCGTAACGTCTGTGCAAATCAAAGTGTTCATAATGTTTACATTAGTATAAACCATATACATGAAACCACAACGACCTTTTTTCTTGGATGAATCCAAACATTGAAGTTAGGGATACAGGAAAGTACGGTAAAGGTATTTTTGTCTTGAAAGAAATTAAAAAAGATGATGTGTTGATAGTTATGGGTGGATATATATTTGATGTTGAAGATGAAAATCATCTCAATAGTTTTAATTGTGATAAGCCAATTGAAATATCAGAGAATTTTTCTATCTGTCCCATTGAACCGTCAGATATGGATTTAATGCCACAACATTACGTTAATCATAGCTGTAATCCGAATACTGGTTTTAAAGGTTCGCAATTCATGGTTGCAATGCGAGACCTTCTCCCTGGAGAAGAGGTTTTGTATAATTACGCGATGATTATTGCCTCGAATCCAAAAAGTACTGAATATTTTAAAATGGATTGTTTGTGTGGCGCACCACATTGTCGCAAGGTTGTTGATGAAGAAGGTTGGAAAAATCCTGAACTCCAAGCAAGATACGCCGGATATTTCCAGTGGTATATCGAGGAAAAAATAAAGAAGCTCAAAAATTCCTAATTCTCTTCCTCTTCATTTCCATCCATTTTTCATACTAAAACCACCCGAGCGGGTGGTTTTAGTATGTTTGCTTTACTCAAGTATTTTATTTAGTGCATTCAGATAATGAGAGTTGATTTGATGACCTGTTTTTGGGACCAAAATATCTGCAACTTTTTCACCTTTTGCTAATTTTTCAAGCTCGCCAGCAATAGTGACATAAGGCGTCTTCAAAGAACCAAGATTCACTTTAATTTTCTTGATGTCAGCACTCAATTCTTCAGCTTTCTCTTTTGACATATGCTCTGAAAAATCTTTTACAAGGCTTTTATATGAAAAAGAGTGAATCGGCGAAAGAGACGCAAAGAATACTTTTCTGCAGGGATATTTTTTAGCAATCAAATAAGCCAGCACTGCACCAAAGGAAAAACCAAACAAGACCGCATTTTTTTCAACCTTAAAAATTTCGCCAGACAACGGTTTATACCAATCTGGATTTATATAGTTGACCTTATATCCCTTCAATATAAAAACACTACCAATTTTTTGGTATTTTTGGAGCGAGCACGAATCACCGAGTGCAGGGATGATGTATACGATTTTTGATTGCATGTGTATTTTCATTATAAATAAAAGGAGGAAAAGAACTAGTGGTTCTCTTCCTCCGAAAGTGGGTTGTGGTGATTATTGTTTTGAGTCAAAATCACCAGATTTCACACCCTGCGTGAAAGCCTTCCACTCATCGTGATCAAAAAATAGCGTAGCCTTGCTGGGGTCTTTGCTATCCCGCAATGCAACGCCTTCTGGTTTAACTGCAACCTGCACGCATTTGCGCCGATTACCGCACCATCCAGAAACCTTGAAATCAAGGTCGCTGACGTTGAATTTAATTTGATTAGGTGTACTTGCCATAATTACCTCCTTTCCGTGTTTGATTGTTTGAGAATGGAGCTCATTTAAATCCCAGAAGGATTCAAACGCTCCAAATCCAGAGAACTATTCCCCTGAAAAGGACTCGTGGTGATTATTGTTTTGAGTCAAAATCACCAGCTTTCACACCTTGTGTGAAAGCTTTCCACTCGTCGTGATCAAAGAATAGCGTAGACTTGGTTGGGTCTTTGCTATCCCGCAATGCAACGCCTTCGGGTTTGATGGCTACCTGTACACATTTGTGTTTGTGTTTAGGGAGACACCACCCAGAGACCTTGAAATCAAAATCCTTAACACCAAACTCACCCGGCCTTAGCGCATTTGACATAACTACACCACTTTCTATATTTAACTATTTGAGAATGGAGCTCAATTTGAATCTTGAAAAGACTCAAATGCTCTGAAAACACATATTAGCACCCCCCCCCCACGAAAAGTCAAGAATTTGAAGTTTAGAATACGCCGGCTACTTCCAGTGGTACATCGAGGAAAAAATAAAGAAGCTCAAAAATTCCTAATCCGCCTTCCCTCTTTTCCATCCACCCC
>CAIMLU010000058.1 GCA_903842365.1 uncultured bacterium | reverse complement strand
AGCGACCCCCTCCTTTTTTATTGCCGTCGTTTCACCCGTCTTTTTCTTACCTCAATTTTCTGAATACCCTCCTCATACGAGGGCCGGAACTCTGTCCATTTTGTCCTTCTGATTTTTGCTCCGTCTTTTCATGGGTTTTCTTGATCTCTGTTTTTTGCTGTGTTTTGTGACCACGACCATGCCCACCTTTATTTTCAGTGTGTTCGTTTTGTTTTTCTGGGGCCTCATATTCTTCCCTTTCTTCAAATGGAACTGGTGCTGCGATTGGTTTATTTATACCCTGCTCTGTATGTTCCATGTATTGGGGTCGTTCATTTTCACCTGTTGCACGTGCCAGGAATCCAGTTCTACCGAGAATAAACTTCTCGGGATTCAAATCAAGGTCGGTAAAGTCATCAACTACCTCTTTTAATTTTCCTGAAGCTGATTTTCCAAATGCCGCCACTTCAACTTGGCATGAATTCTTTAGAAATTCTATAACAGGGATGAAATCACCATCACCAGACACAATGATAACTGCATCAAGTTTCGGTGCGAGCTTGATTGCGTCGATCGCAAGTCCAACATCCCAGTCAGCTTTTTTGTTCCCACTCGAGAAAATTTGTAAGTCTTTTGTCTTGGTTTCAATCCCCATTTTGGTGAGTGCATCGAAAAAACCACGTTCTTCACCACTATCTGTTGTGATGACGTATGCAATGGCACGAACAAGTTTGCGTCCTGCGAGTACTTCTCGAAGCACTTCTTCAAAATTAACCCTACCGTGATGAATAAACCGTGCGCTGTGGTATAGGTTTTGTGCGTCAATAAATATACCGACGCGTTGTTCTTTGTGTTTAATAATCATATAAATGTATTACGTACTAACTGTGTAAAAAAGTGCAAACGTACCTTATAAAAGGCTTATTATATATTGCACAACCATGCTCCTTTGTATAAAAACCGAAAAAGTCCTGTATTAAAACCACAAACGATTTGCCCGGGAGGAGCAAATCGTTTGTATCCGAGGTTAGTTGACGCTCTTCTTCAACTCGAGCTTCTTCACAATAGCGGTGTAACGCTTTGGGAACTTGGCTTCGAGATAGCGAAGATGGTTTTGCCTGTCGGCAACCATTTGCAAAAGTCCACGGCGTGAGTGTTTGTCACCCTTGTGAACCTTTAAGTGCGAGGTGAGCTCCTCAATGCGTGCAGAGAGGACTGCAACCTGTACCTCTGAAGAACCGGTGTCCTTATCGTGGACGGCTACGTTCTTGATGGTTTTTGTTTTCTTGGTCTTTGAAAGCATGGTTCAAAGAAGATAGCACGAATACTTTGAAAACGCAAGTTCCTCATGTTTTATTGTTGAGCAAGGCACCTTTTGATGGTAAGGTCTTGGTAGAAAAAGAACTCGTTCTTTGAAACGACCGCATAACCAGCTTCCCTGTTGGGTAGCGTGCGATGGATTCAAAGGATGATGGAATGATTAATGTATGAATACAACTATGAGAGGTTGGGACCCCTTACTTACTGTACTCAAGGCCGAGATTGATACCGATATTGATCCTATCATCCCGTTTATTGGGGCCAAGATCAAAACTAATATTAAAAGTGGTAAGGTTGCCATCGAGAGACGTTACGGTGATTTGTGGGTTGGTGGGAAAAAAGTTATTCCACACCTTTCACCATGTCAAAAGAACGGTGTCTGTGTTAAGGGCGACGTTCTTTATAAGGAACTTGTTGGTAGGCCTGTGTTGAGTGCTTGTATACTCGATTTCTTGCTTGATCATACCGATTTTATTCCAGAATCCTGGGAGGGAAAAGGCCTCGGTAGTTCTAGATATATTTGGTTTTGGGGTACGATGTACTGTGACTTCGCCGACCGCCTCTGCGTTCGCTGTCTTTATCGGGGTAGTGTAGGTTGGTCTACAACCTATCTCTGGGCCGGCCTTGTCTGGGGTGATATTGGCCCCGCGGCGTTGCTTGTGGGCTAGTTGTCAGATGCACGTAAATAGGTTGTTTTTGATTGAGTTTCAACAAAACCCGCAGTAATGCGGGTTTTTTATATTGTGCGACATGGTAAAATACCAAGCATGCATTCCCTGCTTGAACTTAAACGTCAGTTTCTTGAATACGTCGAAATTGAAAAAGGGCGCAGTCTTAAAACGGTTGAAAACTATGACCGCTACCTTACCCGTTTCCTTGGTTTTATAAAAAGCGATGATCCAAAAGCTGTCACTGATAACGCTATGCGTGAATATCGCTTGTGGCTTAATCGTCAATTGGTCCGAAAAGATAAGCCAGGTCGCGATACTATAAAGAAAAAGACCCAGAATTACTACCTTATTGCTCTTCGGGCATTTCTTAAATACCTCGCAAAACGAGGTGTAGCATCGCTTGCGCCCGATAAAATTGAGCTCGCAAAGGTTGGTGATCGCCATTTGGACCTTATTTCTATGGATGATTTGAATAAAATCATGAAAGCGACCGACGGTGATGATTTGAAATCTTTGCGTGACAAGGCGATTATTGAGACGTTATTTTCAACAGGATTACGTGTGTCGGAGCTCTGTTCCCTGCCTCGTGAGCTCGATTTATCGGTTGATGAATTCCCTGTTCGTGGAAAAGGTGAAAAAGTTCGCGTTGTGTTTCTATCAGAGGAGGCAAAGGGCGCAATAAGGCGCTATTTAGAAAAACGCGTTGATATTGATGATGCGTTGTTCGTGCATGTCGCTGGTCCTATTGCAAAAGGTGAAACAAAGGGTGAAAAACAAGAAGAAACGATGCGTCTCACTTCCCGCTCGGTTGAACGTATTATTCGTCACTACGCAACTAAGGCTGGTATATCAAAAAAGGTTACCCCCCACGTTTTGCGTCACTCGTTCGCCACAGACCTTCTTTCAAACGGAGCTGATTTACGTTCTGTACAGGCATTGCTTGGTCACGCAAACATCGCAACAACTCAGGTGTATACTCATGTTACCGACGCTCATCTGCGCGATATTCACAAAAAGTTTCATAATAGGAAAAAGTAGTTGCCAACTGTGTTTACGGGGGTATGATTAACCTATGACTTACGAACAGAACGATGTTTCACCTGAAACGCTCGATGTTCAGGATGAGCTCCTCAAGGATCCTGATTATCTGAAGACTAAGAACAAGATTCAGGTGTTACTCATGAAACGTTATCTGAGTCGTGATGTGAATCTCGATCGTCCCAAGTTTGAGGTTGAGATCGAGTGGGCTGACAAGTATTCAAGAAAGTTACGTGAAGTTTTTAATATACGGTTTTGTGTGGATAAAAAATCAATATTGGACTCGTTATCTTCAACAGATGGCACCCAGTCTCTCCTTTCCAACCTCGAAGAAGAAATTAACTGGGAAGAACGATTTGCGGCATAGTGTTTCACAAGGAACGGGTAGTTAGT
>CAIMLU010000057.1 GCA_903842365.1 uncultured bacterium | reverse complement strand
GTCTCCTCAAACTTACCAACATACACAATGTCATCATTTGGAAACTTTTCTAGCCATCCAGTAAATTCCAATTTTTCATCAGTTGAGTACCTATTCTGTGTAAATTCAAGAGTCTTAAGCATAAGTTTTTTACATGGTACGCATCTAAAAGTGATGTAGTAGGTCACATCGCCGTTACTATTTGAATGGGAGTCATTAAACAGCATTTGGAAATGAGCCCGAGCGCCACAATGCGGGCATGTATCAATGAAGTCTTTTATCATAGAATCTACCAAACTTTTTGTTTCAGTTCTTTTCATATTATTTGATTCCTAGTTCCTTTAGATATATAACCATTTGTTTCTCCAACCTCTCGAGCTGTGGCTCAAGAGCCTCAAGCTCTTTCAAATTTGCCTTAATATCAACAGGCGCTTCCTCCACAAAAGTATCCACGTAACGTGTGATGTTCAAATTAAAATTGTTCTCTTCAATTTCCTTGAGATCAACTCTTCGAGCAAACTTCTCGACGTTTTTTCGATTTTTATACGTAGAATAAATCTTCTCAAGATTTTCCTCAGTAAGAATATTCTGTGCTTTCTCTGGCTTGAATTCTTTTGAAGCCTCGACAAAGAAAATATCTTTCTTTGACTCATTAGCACCACCCTTCTCTCGTGATCGGTCTATGATCAGAATTGCAACGGGAATGCCTGTAGTTTGAAACAGACCAGCAGGAAGACCAATGACTGCATCAATCACATTCTCTTTGAGTAATTGTTCACGAATCTTACCTTCCGCCCCACCACGAAAGAGTACGCCGTGAGGGACAATGACTGCAATGCGACCTGTCTTTGGTTTTGCTGTCTCAACCATGTGCGAGATGAAAGCAAAATCTCCTTTATCCTTTGGTGGAACACCTCTCCAAAAACGCTTATATTGATCCGATTCTGCATGTTCAGCGCCCCATTTCTTAAGGGAAAAAGGTGGGTTACTAACAATTGTGTCGAACTTCATAAGCTGACCATTTTCCACAAGGAGAGGATTGTTCAAAGTGTCACCCCACTCAAGACGCGCTGAATCTTTTCCATGAAGGAACATATTCATACGGGCGAGTTGATAGGTTGAACCTGTTGATTCCTGACCATAGAGTGCATAGTTTTTTGAACCTTGCTTTTCAACTTCTTCACCAGCAAGCAAGAGAAGGCCACCAGAACCAGAACAAGGGTCACAGATACGTGAGCCATTCTTTGGCTCAGCGAGTTTGGCAACCAATTTTGCAACATTTCGAACCGTGAAGAACTCCCCTGCTTTCTTGCCTGCGTCAGCACCAAAACGCTCAATCATGTACATGTATGAGTTTCCAATGATGTCGTCGTTTACATCAGAAAGATCAATCTTTGCAAAGTCGCCAACAAGATGACGAAGCATTTTATTTCTCTCAGCCAACTTTCCGAGCATTGATTCGGAATTGAAATCAACACTAAAGACACCTTCCAGTTTTTCTTTATTAGCATCCTCTATTCGGTGGAGCGCTTTATTTATCTCTTCACCGAGATTATCGTTCTCCAATACTGAATAAAGGTAATCAAATGATGCTTTCGGTGGAAGATAGAAACGATCAAGTTTCATTTTTTCCTCGACTCGTTTCTCGTCGGAACCAAAACGCTCAATCATGTACATGTATGAGTTTCCAAT
>CAIMLU010000056.1 GCA_903842365.1 uncultured bacterium | reverse complement strand
TTGAAACCAAGCTTACGTTTGGTTCCTACTTTTACTGTTCCTGTTTTGAGGGAGTAAATGGTGTAGTCCTTGCCTAAACCTACGTTTTTACCTGGGAGGGTAGTCAAACCTTCCTGTTTAAGGATGATTGATCCTGGTTGTGCTTTTTCACCTGCATAAAGCTTCACACCAAGGTAACGTGGGTTTGAATCTCGTCCGTTTTTTGTTGTACCTGCTGCCTTTTTTGTTGCCATGTATCGTTTTAATTAAGGGAGGTATGCCTTTGTTCGCCGTGTTTCCACAAACGAGCACAAGCAAGAATCCTTTGATATACTTTAGATACATGAGTATAAATGAATTGTCTAGGAAAATCAAGGGGGTTGCGAAAGCACTCGATTCGCGTGACCACTTTGCAATGATACTTATTCTTCTTGTAGGGATGTCTTGTTTCTTTTGTGGGATGCTTTACGAGAGGGAACGTGTTCGCAAAGACATTATAATTACAAGTAGTGTGACAGAACCGATTTCTGCAGATGAGTATCCCGTCGTTGAAAAAGCACAGACGGTGGCGTCGTCAACAATCAAGGGTTCGTATGTTGGTTCAAAAAGTTCCCATAAGTTTCATTTACCATGGTGCTCGGGTGCACAACGTATGAGTGAGGTAAATAAAGTTTGGTTCACTTCAAAAGAAGAAGCTCTCGCTGCTGGATATAGTCCCGCAGCAAACTGCCCAGGCATATAGGTGTGATAGAATGTACATATGAAAGCAGAACTTCTTCGTTTCACTTTTTTATCACTCGGTGTAATCTGTGTTGTTATTGGTATTCTTGGACTTGTTTTACCTCTCATACCAGGAATTCTTACTATTTTCTTGGGGGTGTATCTTATAACCCTTACATCGAGTCCGTTCAAAGAGTGGTTCGAAAAACATATCACTCGTTATCCAAAAGTTCATCATCATTACAAGAAAAACCACGAGCACATGAAAGGTTTCTTTTCCTTATTTAAAAAATAATATGATTTTTGTAGATACCGAAACAACAGGTGTTTCTTCCCAGGTTCATGGGCTTTTATCTATTGGTGCAATTGATTTCAATAATCCCGAGAATGAATTTTACGGTGAGTGCCGAGCTTTTGACGGTGCTCGTATGAGCACAGAGGCATTTGAGGTTAATGGTTTTAGTGAAGAAAGCGCTTGTGATCACCACAAGATATCTGAACGAGTGCTCGTCGAGAAATTTATCGAGTGGACCAAAACAATTGAAGATAGAACATTTGCTGGAGAGAACCCATCGTTTGACCGTGACTTCATCCGTGCTGCTTGTGATCGAAACCACATTATCTGGCCTTTTGCGTATCGAACAATCGATTTACATTCGGTTGCAGTCGCACATGTGTTACGACAGGGTAGGGAGATGGTTATTAAAAATGGCCACTCAGCACTCAGTCTGGATACAATCAGTATCATGGTTGGATTACCGTTACGTGAAGGCGCCCACAATGCGCTTTTTGATGCCCGTATTGAAGCGGAGGCGTTCCACCGTATCGTCTACAATCAAAAACTCCTCCCCGAGTTCAAAGAGTTCGAAATACCCTCATCTCTTCATGGTAAATAAAAGCCTATACAAAGCCTTTTATTATACATTTTGTGTATAAAATGATTGACAAAAGTACCTACCATGATATAATGGTCGCACATCAGGTTTGACCTGGTGATTTCTTTTTTTAAGGCACTAACCCTCAAAGACGTAAGTTGATAGGGTGTGGGTTTTAAGAAAATCGGATTTTCCTACTATGACAGAACTTGTTTCGACAGCACTCTTGCTTACTTCGGCCTTTTGGCCAGCGTCAGGGGCAGCGGCACAAATAACAGCAACGACATCAGCGACAACAACCGTTCCGGCACCTATTGTAAAAGTGGTGACACAAAAATATCCACTCGTTTCAATAGAAACCTATGTTCGTGAGTACTTCAAAGATGAACCAATTCTTGCCGAGGTTGCCCGTTGTGAATCTACGTTTAGACAGTATGACTCGAATGGCACTATTTTGAGAGGAAGGGTGAATAGTGATGATGTTGGAGTCATGCAGATCAATAAGTTTTACCACGAGGATACTGCTGATGCGCTTGGTTACGATATCTATTCAATTGATGGTAATTTGGCCTTTGGTCGCTGGTTGTACCAAAAATATGGTGCGGCACCATGGTCAGCATCATCATCATGTTGGGCAAAATCAATTTCAGGTACAAAAATACTTGCTCGGAACTAATATATACAAAAAAAACACCCACGCTTCGGCAACGGTGTTTTTTTTGTATAAGTTTTCCACACTTTTTTGCATTTCTATAAAAAGGGATTCTAATGTAAAATAGGCCTGTGATTTACGACGCACCGTATTCGTACCTTCTTGCAAAACCCTCTTTTTTCGCTCACAAGAGGGCGTATTGTTTCGATGTAGACAATACGCTAACAAAGAGCAGAACAGCTATTGAGATGGCTGATGCTTCGATACTCAAAAACCTCCTTGATCGACACACTGTTGTTATTATCACAGGTGGTGAACAAAAGCAGATCGAAAAACAAATTGTTTCTTCGCTACCAAAAGATTCAAATTGGAAAAATCTTATTCTTTTTCCCGCAAGTGGCGCGACGTGTGTTGCGTATGATGAACAAGGCATCCCATCTGTTATTTATGCAGATGTGCTTGGTGATGACCTCACGGCACAGATTCGAAAGGCCCTCGATGAAGTTACTTTAAAATATCCTAAACCAGAGACCGTCTATGGCGAGGTTGTTCAAGACAGAAAAGTTCAAATAACATATTCTGCCCTTGGTGCTGATGCTCCTGAACCAGTTAAGAAAACGTGGGACCCTGAACTTTCAAAGCGAAATCCTATCGCAGATGAATTACGCGCATTGTTGCCACAGTGTGAAGTCCGTATGGGTGGGCACACATCAATTGATATCACCAAAAAAGGGTTCGATAAGTATTTTGCTATACAAGAACTCATTAAACGTTTTAATGTAAAAGCTGAAGAGGTTGTCTTTTTTGGCGACGCTCTTTTCCCTGGTGGTAATGATCGAGCGGTACCGGATGGTGGTATCGATACTGTTGCAGTCAAGGAACCAAAAGACACTTTTGGGGTGCTTTCTAATATCCTTGGGTTTTTTGCACCATATGCAGAAAATCGTCCATGGGGTGCATTTAAACGTTTTACCTACAACGAGGAATCAACCGTTAAAATTATTTCTGTAAAAAAAGGCGAAGAGTTGTCGTGGCAGTATCATCACGAGAGACGAGAGTTTTGGAGGATTTTGTCTGGTAATCCTGCAGTTCTTGTTGGCGACAAGTGGTTTGAAGGGGTTCCAGGTGATGAATTTTACATAGCGCGTGAGATGGTTCATGCGATAGGGGCACCACATAATGATGTCGAATTTATGGAAATCGCTCTTGGACATTTTGATGAGAATGACATTGTTCGAATAAAAGATCGTTACAACAGGATATGAAAAAACCAACAACACTAAAGAAAAGAGACCGCGTATCGTGGGGAGGACTCTCGGTTTCCCGAATCATGGGAATTGCCGAAGGTGTTTTGGGTGGCGGATATGCGATTGTCGCAGAGATCATTCGTGCTGGTGCACCCGAGATCGCACTTCTTAGTCCTGATGGAAAAAAAGTTGAAAAAATTATTTCGTTTGTCGATGCAAACAAGAAAAATTTTCCAATTCATATCATCTCTTCAGTTTCGTTTATTGATGACGAAGAGGGGATTGAAACAGCAATTGTTGTGATCGAAGACAAAGGTCTTCGATCATATGTTCTTTTTAAGGCGCTTAAAAAGAAACCAGATACCTTTGTCGAACTTACTCGTTTTGGTGCATGGGGTAAACGCTTTTCTGGTATCTGGCAAGAAGATATTTTCCACGGTGTAAGTGATGGTAGTGCTTTCTTTCGATCGTTTGCTGTTGATTTAAAAGAAGGGGAAGCGGAATATCATGAATCATTCCTTTTTACATCACGTCCTGGTTTTTGGGATCGTGGAGTACTTAGGCTTATTTCAACCATAGAGACTGATGAAGGTCTGCTTGTTATATATGATGCATCAAACCGTGATGCAGAGAATAATAAAAAGCATATTTTACGTGCCGGTGCTATTTTGTTTGATACAACAACATGGGAAGTACTATGGAGGCTCGATCATCCTGTTATTGAGGAGGTTGCGGAAAGTGTGAGCGGTATTATTCGTCCCGTTGGAGCAACTGTTCTTGGTGATGACCTTCACGTATTGTGGACTGATGCAGACAAGGTTTTATATTCGTACATTGTTTCTTGGAAACATCTTGTTGAACCACATTCACCAAAAATGTCGGTGCTTCAAAGGCACCACGGTAACCCTATTCTCTCTCCTCGTCCTGAACATGCATGGGAAGCAGAAGGTGTATTTAACCCTGCTATATTTGAAATAGACGGTACGATACACATGCTCTATCGCGCGATGGGTAGGGATGGTGTTTCCCGTTTTGGCCATGCAACAAGTGAAGATGGTTTTTCATTTGAGAATCGTTCAGATAAGCCAGTATATGAACCATCAAAGAGATATGAATTACCACCTACGGGTAAGGAAGCTCCGGGATTTCATCAAGACAATCCATCAGGTGGTGGTGCCGGTGGATCAGAGGATCCACGAGCTGTTCGTATAGGTAATAAAATATACGTCACCTATGTTGCTTTCGGTGGATGGGATTCACTTCGCATGGCAATTAACTCTATTGCTGTTAAGGAAATTAAAAAGGGTACTTGGAAATGGGGTAGGTCAGCACTTATGTCGTCTCCAGGTGAGATGAATAAAAACTGGGTTGTATTTCCAGAAAAAATAAATGGTAAATTTGTTGTGCTCCACAGTATCACACCAAACGTCCTTGTTGATTATGTTGATAGTTTGGATGCTTTTGGTAAAAGTAAAAATCATATACAGAGTCGTCCTCCAATGGGTGGACGCAAGAATTTTTGGGATAACAAGGTCCGTGGTGCGGGTCCTCCACCAATTAAAACCGATGCAGGCTGGCTTTTGTTCTACCATGCAACTGATGTAAAAGATCCAAATAGGTATAAAATAGGGGCTATGTTGCTCGATCTCAAGGACCCAACAAAAATACTTCATCGATCTGCTTGGCCGCTCATTGTTCCTGATATGCATTATGAAAATGATTGGAAACCAGGCGTTGTCTATGCTTCAGGCGCCCACATTAAAGACGGAGAATTGTTTGTGTACTATGGTGGTGGTGACAAGCATGTCTGTGTTGCGACTGCACCACTCAAACAGTTCCTCGACGAGTTGGTTGCACATAAAGACATTCATTTACAGGTCAAAGAGGTGGAAATAAAATAATAATCTGTATGATATCCATACGACGATACGAACATAACCCAATTCTTAAGCCTGGAATAATTGACGCGGATATGCGCGCGGCTTTCAACTTATCACCAATTCATTTCGGAAAGGGCAACAAAAAAGCATTCCTATATCGCGGAGAAGCTTTGCCTGTAAAGGTTGGTGACAAAACTTTTATTGAATCAAAGATTTGCGTTGCGCTACCGAGTGGCAAAGGGTTTACTCGAAAGGTCCTTGTTGAACCAAGCGAAGAATGGGATCGTTTTGGTTGTGAGGATGCTCGTGTTACAAAACTTCCTGATGGTCGTTTTGCAATATTCTATACGGCACTTTCCTCATTTCCATTTTCAGCTGAAGGTATCAAAGTTGGAGTTGCAATCACGCGTGATTTTGAAACTATAGAAGAGAAACATCTTGTCACCCCATTCAACGCAAAAGCGATGACCCTTTTTCCTGAAAAAATAAATGGAAAGATTGCTGGGTTGGTTACCATTAATCCCGATCTTCCACCTTCACGTATTATTTATTTTGAAGTCGATTCTGTTGAGGAATTGTGGAATCACGGTTTATGGACAGAAAAGTATGAAGACATTGAAGCATTGCCAACCCTCAACCTAACTACAATTAATACTGATCATATAGAAATTGGTTCAGTTCCAATAAAGACGAGGCATGGATGGCTTTTGGTTTACTCACGCATACAAAATTATACTGATGAAGCCCGTCGTGTCTTTGGTATTCATACTGCACTTTTGTCGCTCAAGAATCCTCAAGAGGTAGCAGGGGACACACGCCACCCCCTTATGATCCCAGAGGAGCAGTACGAATTGTACGGCAATGTTCCCCGTATTACATTTCCATCAGGTGCAGAGATCGAAGGTAAGACTCTCAATATTTACTATTCAGCAGCAGACACTGTTGGCGCAATGGCACAGGTAAATATCGATCATCTTTTTGAGATCATGCTCGGTCACATACATCGTCTTGTGGAACGTTCTTCGCATAATCCAATCATTGTTCCTGATAAATCAAAAGCATTTGAAGCGCTTGCTGTTTTTAATCCAGCAACAGTTACCATAAAAGGGAAGGTGCACATGCTCTATCGTTCAATGTCTCGTGATAATACATCATACATGGGGTATGCCGTTTCAAAAGATGGTATTAAATTTGAAAAAAACGTAGAGCCAGCGTATGAGCCACGCGAAGCGTTTGAACGTAAAGGTGTTCCAGGTGGAAATTCAGGTGCCGAAGACCCTCGCATTACTTTAATTGATGGTACGCTTTATGTTTGTTATACAGGGTACAATGGCCTCGAAGCGCCACGTGTTGCCCTTATTTCAATAAGCGAAAAAGATTTCCTTAAAAATAATTGGAAAAAATGGTCTAAATCCAAGCTCATAACACCTCCGGGCATTGATGATAAAGATGCATGTATATTTCCTGAAAAGATTCGAGGGAAGTACCACCTCGTTCATCGTATTGCGCACAACGTGTGCCTCGATCCAATTTTGTCAAAAGATCTCGATGCGCCATTTATTGTCGAAACCGTTACACCAATCCTCAAGCCGCGTGTCGGTATGTGGGATAGTCAGAAGGTTGGTCTTGCGGGAACTCCTCTTAAAACAAAAAAAGGTTGGCTCTTTTTTTACCACGGTATTGGTTCTGATAAAGTTTACAGGCTTGGTGTCGCCCTTCTATCACTCAAAGATCCATACAAGGTCATAGCGCGAACAGATGAACCTATTTTCGAGCCAGAATTATCTTTCGAAAAAAGGGGACAGGTTGGTAATGTGGTTTTCCCAACTGGCTTTGAATTTATCAACAAAGGCAAGACTCTCCATATATATTACGGTGCAGCTGATTCCGTTATTGGTGTTGCGACGGTGTCTCTTGCTCGTATTCTCGATATTTTTGAAACTAAATAAGGAAAATATAAAAACACCCTCTACACAGAGGGTGTTTTTATATTTTAGATAATTTGTATTTTTTTGTATGGGTTACGGGGTAAATGAAAGTTGATGATATAATCATCGGTGATGAAAAAAATACCTCCCCAAATCCCTCAAATTGAAACTTCGTGGAAAGAGCACCTGTCTCAAGAGTTTCAAAAACCTTATTTCAAAGCACTCTTACTCTTTCTTGAAAAAGAGCGTGCTTTAAATACAATTTATCCATCACCGGAAAGTGTGTTCCGTGCTTTTAATTTGTGTCCGCTTGGAAAGGTTAAGGTTGTTATCCTGGGCCAAGATCCCTATCATGGAATAGGGCAGGCAGATGGTCTTTGTTTTTCAACACACCCAAAGCTTGCGATCCCGCCATCCCTTAAAAATATCCTAAAGGAAATAAAAGACGATATACGAATAGACACCTGTAGGAATGGTGATCTAACAAGGTGGGCTTCTCAGGGCGTATTTCTACTTAACGCGACACTCACAGTTCGTTCACAAGTTGCAGGTTCCCATCAAAATAAAGGTTGGGAAGAATTCACTGATACCGTCATTGCAAAACTTTCACAGGAAAGGGAACACCTTGTCTTTTTGTTATGGGGTAATTATGCAAAGGAGAAAGGGGTATTGATAGATAAAACTAAACATTTGGTACTTGAGGCACAACATCCATCTCCACTTGCCGTCTATCGAGGGTTTTTTGGATGCAAGCATTTCAGCCGAGCAAATGCGTATCTAAAGAAGCATGGACAAAAGCAGATTGATTGGCGATAATCCCTTCTTGTGTACGTTTCAATTTAACTATAACCTAACTTAACTTGATCAATAGGCTCAAATCAGATATTTTTTTTAGACAGTATGCCGTCTATTTTAGTGGCTCCATGGTGGTGGCATTTTTGAACTATGCATTTCATCCAATACTTGGAAGGCTTCTTTCTCCAGAGGATTTTGGAGATATTCAAGCCCTGATAGCTCTCATTGCACAGCTAGCTATTATATTTGGGGTTTTTTCTGTTATTGCCGTAAATGTTACCGCTAATACGGAAAATCCCCATGAAAGGGATTCGATTATTTTTGAATTACAAAAAATCACTTTTTGGATCATTGGGATAGTTTTTCTTTTTCTTTTACTATCTATTTCAGAATTAAGATCTTTCTTCAACTTCTCAACAACCTACCCTTTGATTGGTCTTGCTCTTATTTTACCTATCAGCGCTATAACAACATTTAGAAACGCTCTTCTTCAGGGGAGTGGAAGATTTAAACATCTTTCAGTTGCGGGTATTATCTCTTCACTTGGGCGTTTAGTGTTCGCCGTGGTGGGCATATTGCTTGGCATGGGTGTACTTGGCGCCACATTGGGAATCGTTCTCGCAAACGTCGCTGTACTTATCTATTTATTTCGACAAACAAGAGATTCTTTTCATTTAAATACCAAAACAAACGTACGTGTTTTGGAAAAGGGAAGCGTCGTAAGAGAATTGATATATGGTATTTTGGTTTTTTTTACTACAAGCCTTGTCACTATTTACTACACCTCAGATGTACTTATAGTTAAGCATTATTTTAATTCAGTAGATGCTGGTTTATATAGTGGTATATCAGCAATAGCTAAAATGCTTTTTTTTGTGATTGGTCCAAGTTCTGCTGTGTTACTTTCTTCGGTAAGAATGAAACATTCTTACATTAAAAATAATTCAGCCCTGAAAAAATCCCTTTTCACCTCTCTTTTAATAGGGGGGTTGGGACTCTTTACATTTTATCTATTTAGTGATATAATCGTAAAGCTAATGATAGGTATTAAATATACCCCATTTGCTCACTTTTTACCTAAAGCAGGATTAGTGATGTTTCTTACGGCTATCGTAAACATATTCTTTTTTTACTTTCTAGCATTACGCAGGTTTTTTCTTATAGCAGTCTCATTGTTCGGTATGTTTTTTATGGGATTTATCTTACTCCAAGACCATGCAAACATTGATTCAATTCTAAACAATCTAATTTTATCTCTTACAATTATCTTAATCACATTAACCGTCGCACATGCAAAAGACTATTTCAATCATAGTTCCCATACATAACGAAGAAAAAAATATTCCTCTTATAAACGAGGAGCTTTTACACGTATTTTCATTTTTACCTTACGATTATGAAATTATTTACGTAAATGATGGTTCTAAGGATGGCTCACAACAAATTATTGAGGGTCTCCTCAAAACAGATGATAAGATTAAATGTATTGAATTTTCAAGGAACTTCGGAAAGGAATCCGCAACGTCTGCTGGGCTACAGTACTCTACTGGGGATGCTGTAATAGTTATTGACGCTGATCTTCAGCATCCAACTTCACTCATTGCCAAATTTATAGAACGTTGGGAGGGTGGCGTTGACGTAGTGATTGGTCTTAGGACAAAGACAAAAGGTGCGCTTGGACTAAAATTCCTTTGTTCTTTCTTTTACTATAAAGTAATCAATACAATAAGTGAAACCCCTATTGTTTCAGGGGCTACTGATTTTCGCCTTATAGACAGAAGTGTTGTAAATGAGTTTGATAAATTTACTGAGCATGAGCGTATTACCCGCGGTCTTATTGATTGGCTTGGATTTAAAAGAGAATTTGTTGAATTTGAAGCAAACGAAAGGGTAAATGGGGTCGCATCATATTCATATATTAAACTGGTAAAACTCGCCCTATCTTCTTTTGTTTCCCATAGTCTTTTTCCTTTAAAATTTGCAGGATACCTCGGTATATTTATTGTCTTTGTTTCTGGTTTTGGGGGCCTCGTTGTATTTACAGAGCGATATATATACGACGACATGCTTCATTGGGCTATTTCTGGCACTGCACAGCTTGCTTTGCTTATGATTTTCTTTATCGGTATCGTGCTTTCTTGTCTAGGACTCATTGCCTTATATGTTGGAAATATTAGCCATGAAGTATCCGGTAGACCTTTATATGTTGTTAGGAGTGTGGGTAATCTAGAGAAGAAATAAAATATGAAAATCCTCTGGTTCACATGGAAAGATAGAAAAAACCCTGCTTCTGGTGGAGCGGAGATTGTAAATGAGGAACTCGCTAAAAGGCTTGTAGCAGATGGGCATGAGGTCGTTTTTTTAGTTGGTGGATTTGAAGGTTCTGTGCCTAAGGAAAATAAAGATGGTTTTAAAATTATCAGGGTTGGTGGAAAATGGAGCGTCTATCTTGAAGCATATACATATTATAAGAAGAATTTAAGTAACTGGCCTGATTTAGTGATAGATGAAGTAAACACTGTTCCTTTCTTTTCAAAACTCTACGTAAAGCAAAAGAACATTCTTTTTATACATCAACTTTGCCGTGAGATATGGTTTTATCAGATATTTTTTCCATTAAATTTAATTGGATACATTTTAGAGCCTGTATATCTCTGGTTATTGAACGATAAAAAGGTTATCACTGTCTCTGAAAGTACTAAAAAAAATCTTATTAAATATGGTTTCAAAAAAGAGAATATTTCTATAATATCTGAAGGTATTGAATTGATGCCTGTAGAAGATTTTGAGACAATAAGTAAATTTGAAAAACCTACCATTCTTTCCCTTGGAACCATTAGGTCAATGAAGAGGACGGGTCAGATCTTAAAAGCATTTGAAATATTAAAAAAAGATATACCTGAAGCAAGGCTTATTATTGCTGGCAGAAAAGAGGGTGTATATGGTGATAGGTTTGTAAATGATGTTGAAAAATCTATGTATAAATCATCCATAAAATGTATAGGGTCAGTTTCCATGGAGGAGAAAATTGAATTATTTCAGAAATCCCATGTTCTTGTTGTAACTTCAGTGAAAGAAGGTTGGGGGTTAGTTGTAACAGAGGCAAATAGTCAGGGAACACCGTCTGTTGTTTACGATGTAGATGGTCTCCGAGACGCTGTGAGAAATGGTGAAACAGGCCTAGTTTGCTCAAAAAATACCCCAGAAGATATAGCTAAAAAAATGGTACAAATCTTACATGATAAGGAAGAGTATAAAACTCTGCAAAAGAACGCTTGGGAATGGAGTAAGCAGATAAATTTTGAGAATAGTTACAAGCAGTTTATTGTAAAAATCAATGAATAATCCTCTGGTATCAGTAATAATACCGACAAAGAATTCTTCAAAAAACCTTGAAGCATCTTTAATATCCATTAAAGAACAGAGTTATAAGAATATTGAACTAATCGTTGTAATACCAGAAGAAAATCTTGAATTTAAAAAGGCATCTCAGAAATATAATTTTAAATTAATTAATTGTAATCAAGGTAAAAATGCCGCTAGAAATATTGGAGCTAGCAATTCACAAGGGGAGTATCTTTTCCATATAGATGATGACATGAGACTTTCAAAAGAGGTTATTTCAGAGTGTGTTGTTTTAGTTTCAACAGGAAATTTTAAGGCCGTTGTTATTCCAGAAATTGAGGAAAAATCAAGTGGTTTTTACAGTAAGGTGAGGGTTTTAGAAAAAATGATTGCATCATCAGATGCTTGTATAGAAGCTCCACGTTTCATTGCAAAGGATATATTTAATAAACTCGGACAAATTGATGTGAGGCTAGATCCTATTGACGAAGGTGATTTAAAGGCGAAATTGGAAGAACATAATTTTTGTTATATAACCACTAAGGCAAACATAATACTTTCCCCTAATAATAGGATGTCATCTTTAAGGGGTAGGTGGGTCTATATGTATGATAGGGGACAGAAAATGCCCTTATTTAATTTGTTGCACCCAAATTCTAATCAGTTGAAACCAATGAAGCGTGTTAAACCGTATCTTCAGCAGAGTATGCTTTTGCTAAATAAAAATATTATTGGATTATCTTTATTAATGATTAAGGCAGTTGATTTAATTGTGCTTAAAAGTGGATCAAGACATATTAGCGTTGAGGATAAAAAAATAATTTCTGATTTCAAAAATAAAAATATTTTTGAAGAAGAAGCAGGAACATATCAGAAAGTATTTTTTGAAAATACCCTTGGTGCAAGATACATTGATAAAAGAGAAAAAGAGATAGTTAATAAATATCTAGAAAATTTTGATAAAAATTCTCATATAAAAATACTTGATATTGGTCCAGGTGGTGGGAGATGGAGTGAATTGTTATTAGGGCACTTTCCAAATTCTGAAGTATACGCCTGTGACTTATCAAATGGGATGGTGAGAGGTCTTAATGAAAAATTCAAAAATGAACCGAGATTTAATGGAAGGGTGGGCGATATGCAGAGTTTACCTTTTGAAGATGGTCTATTTGATCTCGTTATAAGTATTAGGGCAATAAAGTATGCAACAAATCAAAAAAAGGTTTTTGATGAAATATATCGTGTTTTGAAACCTACTGGAATGGCAGTTATTGAGCTTCCATATTTAAATTTTATTTATAGAATTGTTAGGAAGTTCAAATTATTTGGAAAAATAGGTGAATATGCAAATAGGATAACCTTGTTAGATCAAAGGCACATTAAACTAATTTTAGAGGAAGTGCGCTTTAAGATCTATAATCTCGATAATTTTTTTTCTGTTCCAGCAACTTTTTATAAAAATTGTAAATCAAGTTTACATTTATCAGTATTAAATATTGTTGATCAAATTTTACCAAAGAATATTTTTGGTAGGAGTATGTTTATCTGTATCAAAAAAAATAATTCAATAAAAGTTGGTATTAATTCCCGTATTTATCAACAAACTGGAACGGGTATACCTTATTTCATCAAATGTCTTTATGAAAAATTAATTGAAGATAAGACTTATTTATCTTTTATCTTTTTTCAAACTAATCTAAGTAAGAGTATCGGTGTGACTAAACTTTTTAAAAGTCCAAACAATGGTTTGTTTGCAGCATTATTCGATTTATTTTTAGTCATTTTTTTAATAAAAAAAGAAAAAATCGATATTTTCCATGGGCCATCAAGCATTTTACCTTTTTTTAGAGTTAAGGGTGTAAAGTATATTTTAACTATCCATGATTTGTCTTTTTTGATTTTTCCTGAAAATCATTCGGTTTTTTTCAAAATATACTATAAATACGGAATCAAGAGATCGTTAAGAAATGCTGATTGCATAGTTGCAGACTCTGAGAATACAAAGGAGGATATCGTTAGGTTTTATAACGTTCCTGAAGAAAAAATAAGGGTAGTTTATTTAGGTGTCAATGAGTTATTTCTAAAAGAAATTAAGAATGAGAGGGTTATTAAGGAAGATTATTTTTTTTCACTTACTACGCACCCTAAAAGAAAAAATATTATTAGTGTATTAGAGGTAATGTCTAAAAATAATGAGATAAAAAAATATAAGTATGTTATTGCGGGGCTAATTGGTGCGAATCAATTAGTTGAGTTAAAAGATAAAATTCTAAAACTGGGGTTAATTGATAATGTCGTAGTATTAGGGTATGTGGATGAAGTGCAATTGGTTAATCTTTATAAGAATGCAAAGTTTCTGATTTACCCATCCTTCTACGAAGGTTTTGGATTTCCAGTCTTAGAGGCAATGATATGCAAATGTCCGATTATAACCTCAAATAACAGTTCTCTAAAAGAGATTACACCTAATAGTAATTGGCTTGTAGACCCGCATAGCTTGGATGACATATCTGATAAAATCATGAAAATGATCAAGCTTGGAGAAAGGGAGAGGGTAGAATTGATTAATAATAATTACAATTTTTCTAGACATTTTACTTGGAGTAAGACTGTGAGTGAGTATCATAAATTATTTGAATATTTAAAATATTCAAATAAAAAATTCGACAATGAAGAAAAAAATACAAATAAATAAAGTTACCACTTTCCCTATTATTTTCCTAATATTAGCCTTCTTTTACTTTGTATTTGTTTATAAAGAGTGGTTATTTTCATTCTCAATTATAACAAAGGGGGATTGGGGTTTTTTCTTTTCTGAAACCGCCAGAACCTTAAGAATTAATTATTTCTCTCTTTGGCTTTCAGATTTTTCTTTTGGAAGGGTTCTTTTGGATGTTGCACAAGCCCCAACGTATAGTATGTATGGTTTCTTCGCAAAATTTTTTCATATTAATTATTCTGTTTCAGAACGTATTGTACATTTGTGGCCTGCTATATTAATAACTCCTTCCGCCTCTTTTTTTCTTATAAGGAAAATATTTAGGAAGATAACACCAGCAGTTATTGGGTGTATTGTTTATTCTTTTAATACTTATTTCCTTTCTTTAGAAACTGGCCATTTAACGCTAATGGTTTCTTTCGCATTTGCACCACTTATAATTCTTTTTTTTATTAAAACCCTTGAAGAGAAAAAGATAATTTTTGGGATAATTACAGGCCTATTGTCTTTTGTAAGTACTGCTTATGAACCGAGAGCTTTTTATATTATGGCTTTTGTTCTATTCTTTTATTTTTTATACCACTCTTTCTTTATTGAAATCCCCACCCAAAAAGGGGTATTTAAGAATTCTGTGTATGCTTTCTTTCCAATTTTAATAACATTATTGCTTAATTTTTATTGGATATTTGGATTATTTAAGGTTGGGACTTTGGAAAACAACGAATTATTTAATAGGGGGTTATTCGGAAATAATTTTTGGAATATATTTTATTCTTTTACATTACATCATCCATGGTGGTCTGGGTCAGGTATAAAAGTTTTTATAAATCAACCAATTCCTTTTTACTTTTGGCTTATTCCAATTACTGCTTTCTTGGGATTAATTTTAAATTTGAAAAATAAAAAAGTTATTTTCTTTGGATTAGTATCTTTGCTGGGGATTATACTCTCAAAACAAGTTGATAGTCCTTTCCCAAACTTATATCAATGGCTATATGATCATTTTTTTGGTTTCAATGCTTTTCGAGAAGCTTCCAAGTTTTATTTTTTAATCGTATTAGGTTACTCGGTTTTAATAGCTTCTTTTGTTGATTGGGTGTGCAAAGAAATGGTT
>CAIMLU010000055.1 GCA_903842365.1 uncultured bacterium | reverse complement strand
TTTGATACGGTTAATGATTTGCTCCTTGAGGTCAGGAGCTACCCGTGGTTTTTTCATATGCGTGTATATTATGTGATTAAGTATACAGAATGGGTGTCAAAAATTTGGGGTCCGGGCCAGTACACACTTGATGGAATTCCCGCCACAAGAATTCTTGTTGATAGTGCTTTGGGTTTACAAACAGAATACCTTTTTGCGGTAAAAGGCGGCCAGTCATATATAATTCATTATTACAACGCGAATGAGTCGGAGCTTCATCAAAAAGAAATGCTTTCAACTTTTAGGTTTTTAGATTAGATAAAGAGGTATCTTTTATGGTTGAGTAAAAAAGATAGGGAAGTCACCCCTATCTTTTTGGTTGTTAGGTGGAATTCTGGATCCAGGTTACCATTTGTATTGTAGTAGTGTTGTTTCGGCTTAGTTTACATTAAGTACGATTATGAAAATAAAAATCACCATTATCTCCCTGATTGTTCTAGTCTTAGTTTGCGGTTTATTGTTTGTTTTTAAAAAAGAAAGCACATCGACTGATTATTCAAAATCCGAGCATTGGTTATCTTTACCTCGAGTCTCAGATAAGAAGGTTGATGTTTTTTATTTATATCCAACATCTTGGCAAAAGGTAAATCAAAATGATTCAAACATTTGCGATATTGATAACCCAAGTATGTTGAAAGGTTCAAAGTTGGCTTTCGATAGGCAGGCAACTGTCTTTAACGATGTCGCTAATATCTATGCTCCGTATTACAGACAGGCAGATGCTCTATACACCTTATCTTTGCCTTTAGCCGAACAGGATAAGGTTGTTGGCGGTATTCCAAAAGAGGATGCTTTTGCTGCTTTTGATTATTACATTAAAAATTATAATAACGAGCGACCATTCATATTGGCTGGACATTCTCAGGGTTCAAACATGTTGGTGTATTTATTGTCTGAATACATGAAGAAAAATCCTGATGTTTACAAAAGGATGGTTGCCGCTTACGTTATTGGTTATTCTGTGACTGATAGTTACCTCAAAGATAATCCACATTTGAAATTTGCTGAGGGACCCTCTGACACTGGTGTTATCATTTCGTACAACACCGAAGCCCCAGTTATTGCAAAGAAAAATCCCGTTGTCTTACCTGGTGCAATTGCTATAAACCCTATTACTTGGACAAGGGAAGAGGTTTTGGCCCCTGCTACAGAGAATAAGGGATCAATTGTCTTAGATAAAACCGGCGCTGTTCTACTGGGTGCTGATGGAAAATTCTTATCAGTAAAAAAGTATGCTGATGCTCGTGTTGATAAGGCTCGTGGTGTTTTGGTTTGTAGTACTGCAGATGAGAGTAAATTACAATTAGGATTTGGCCCTGGAATATATCATAGCTATGATTATCCCTTTTACTATTTCAATTTAAAAGAGAATGTGGCAAGGAGGATTGAGAGTTTTTTGAGTAAATAAGAAAAGCAGATCAATAGCATTCCTCTTTTTTTGAGGGAGAAAGGACTCTAAGGTATCTACATAAAAAAACACCCACCTATTTCAGGTGGGTGTTTTTTTATTAATCTTGTTTCTTTATTGAGCCGAGGTCTGTGCTGTGTTCTATGAGCGAATCAGTCTTTTTATATGTGATGATACCAATATCTTTGGTTGTTGCTATGATTGCGGTTGTTGTACCAACATGTATCTCACTTTTTTCAGATGCTTTTAATCGAGTGGCGGTGCTTACTAGGTTTCGTGCCTCGACAATTGCGAGGTCAGTAGACACTACACTGAATATCTGGGTGGTGCCATTAATACGTATTTTTGATAGGTCGTTGGATTCTGTCTGCAGTGATTTTGTGTTTGCTGTTATTTCAATTGTACCCAGGTCTCCTGTTACGAGTGAAAGATTATCTGATGTAATGGTGCCTATTCCAGACACAGAAGCCGTGTTAGATACCTCAATTTTTTCAAGGTAGGGAAGGGTTATTTTTACATGTGCTGTTTGTGTTGTACAAAATACACACCCTTTTCCTGATGCCTGTGCAATAAGGGTCCCATCATCTTTTGTTACCACATAAGTACCTTCTATTTCTTCTGGGGTACCCTCTAGTTCGATTGATGTTGTTGTTCCCATCGTTATGGTCACGTGTACATCGTCGCTGGCAACAATTGATTTAATTTGACCTGGTGTATTCTGAAGTGTACGAATTTCGAGTGATTTTAAGGATGTTTCTTCCTGAACCCTGTCTTGTACGAAGGTGACAATTTCATTGCTCAATGATACTCCCGCGATTGCAGTCATAATGATGCCTATAATCCAAGATCCAATGAGTATGATTCCAACACTTCGGGCACGTGCTATCTTGCGTGAAATAAGTGATGTACCAACTGCGACCAGTCCAATAATTGGTACTACAACGATGATATATATACCAATACATCCAACAACCCCCCATGGGTTCTCGAATATATGTGCCCAGGATGGTTCGCTGTAATACATTGTTTGAATGAGCGTACTTGCAATGAGCGCCACTGTCATACCGATGAAAATAATGACTGATATGAACGCAATAAGTACGCCGAGCGTTGTTCCTATGATGGGGAGAAAGAATTTCTTGAGAAACTGGACGAGGCGAGCGATGATTTTAATAGGGAATTCGAGTGTGGTTCGCCATGATTTTCCTGTTGCGTCTTTTACTGCGTTAGCTTTTTCTTTTATTGCTTCGGTTACAGATTCAATTGTTACTGGATCTCCGCGCATTTCAAGTTTTTCTGTTGTTGTTTTTGCTGCAGGGACAATGAGCCAGAGTATTGCGTAGAGAATAAACCCACTTCCACCAAATGAGAGGGTAAACACAATAAAGACAATACGTATAATGAGTACGTCAATTGAGAAAAATGCCGCGATGCCAGAACAAATACCGGCAACAACAACATCGTCCTCGTTTCGGTAGAATTTCCTACGTTTTCCTTCTTGTTTTACATTACGTACCTCCGGTTCAGTATCTGACAGTTCATCAGGCGCACCCATTTTTGTAATAAGCTCCTGTACATGTTCTTTTGTGATGATTTTTGATTCGCCAGTTTTTTCAATAAAAAGTTCAGCGATACGTGCTTCGATATCAGAAACAATTTCGTCTCGATCGTCTTCGTGTTTAAATTTCTTTTTTATTGCTTCGAGATACGTGTCTAGTTGTGCGTAGGCGTCATCCTCGATGTGAAAGTGCGTATGTGCGATGCTTATACTTTGTGTTTTTTTCATACTTTAATTAAGTGAGTTGATTGCGTGATAAAGAGATTTCCATGTTATCCGGAGCTCCTCGAGAGCTTCTTTTCCTTTCACTGTGAGTGAATAGTATTTTCGTGGTGGCCCTGAATGCGATTCAACCCAATTGTATTCAAGAAGTTCTTGTGTCTTAAGTCGAGAAAGTAGGGGATAGAGCGTCCCTTCAACCACTATGAGATTTGCGTCCTTGAGACGTTTCAAAATATCTGAACCATATATCTCTTTTTTTGAAATAATGAGAAGGATGCAGAATTCGAGGAATCCCTTCCTCATTTGTGATTGTGTATTAAGTGTTATGTCGTTCATTGAGTACATAATATAGTACGGTACTATTTAATGCAAGGTACTGGGTTGTAAACCATACCTAATTACATCAAACCAGTCTGGTATAATGTGTGCATGAATCAGAAACAATTCTCAGTTATTGCTCGGGCAAAAAGTGTTACTCATGCATGGCGGGGGGTAAAGCTTTTTGTAAAGACAACTCACAATGCATGGCTTCATATTGGAGCGGCTTCAATTATTATTGTCTGCGGTCTTTTAATTAAAGTATCTCAGTTTGAATGGATCGCCCTCGTATTTGCGATTGGGTTAGTTCTTGTTGCTGAGGCTTTTAATACGGCAATTGAGATTGATATGGATCTCACGTCACCGCAAACTCATCCACTTGCAGGGGATACCAAAGACGTTGCGGCTGGTGCGGTTCTTATTGCATCAATTATTGCAGCTGTTGTCGGGGTGCTTGTGTTTGCACCACATATATTTGTATTGTCTTTATGGTAAAGAAGATTTTTATTTCAATTCTTGTTGGGTACTTGGGTTGGTGTGCGCTTCATCCCGCAATTTTTCATTCCGTTGACTATGTGAACCTTATTATTCACGAGGCTGGGCATTGGGTGTTTTTCCTTGGTGGTGAGTTTATTTCTGTTCTCGGTGGTTCTTTCTTGCAGGTTTTCTTCCCACTTGTTTTCGTTGGGTATTTTTTTCTGCAGGGTGATCAAATTGGTGCCGTAGCAACACTCGCATGGGCGGGAGAGAGTTTGGCAAATGTTTCAAATTACATTTCCGATGGTTTTAAAATGGAACTCGATTTACTTGGTGGGGATGGAGTTATTCATGATTGGAATTATATATTGAACGTATTCCACTCTGTTCAATATGCCGAGAGGGTGGGGTATATTGTCTGGGTTGTTTCGATTGTAGTTGTTGCTGCCGCAATTATTTTCATTTGGGTTCCAAAAAAAGAGCCTGTCAATCGTGCGGGGAGTCTTGTTTAACCATATACTTCTTTTATTATGAAAAAATTTGATGCAGGAAAAGAGTCGCTTGTTCTCCATAAAAAAGCACGAGGTAAAATAGAAGTGGTTGGTAAGGTTCCTGTTAGGAATCGCAAAGAACTCTCCGTTGCCTATACACCAGGTATTGGAGCAGTCTCATCCGCTGTTGCAGCTAATCCTGAGCTCGCTTTCTCGCATACCATAAAAGGGAACACTGTCGCTGTTGTATCAGATGGTTCTGCGGTCTTGGGACTTGGAAATTTGGGCGCATTGGGTGCACTGCCTGTTATGGAAGGTAAAGCTCTTTTGTTTAAGCAGTTTGCGGGTGTTGATGCGTTTCCTATTTGTCTTGATACTCAGGACACTGAAGAAATTATCCGGACAGTGAAAGCAATTGCTCCATCGTTTGGTGGTATCAACCTTGAGGATATTTCAGCACCTCGTTGTTTTGAGGTAGAGAGGAGGTTGCGAGCTGAGCTTTCAATTCCTGTAATGCATGATGATCAGCATGGCACCGCAACAGTCGTGCTTGCAGGTCTCATCAATGCACTCAAGTTGAGGAAGACGAAAAAAGAAAGTGCGAAAGTGGTTATTAATGGGGCTGGTGCTGCGGGTACGTCGATTGCAAAAATACTTGTTGATTATGGTTTCAAGTATGTTGTTCTCTGTGATAGCAAAGGAGTTGTTACTCGAGAGAGAGGGGATATTAATAAAGAAAAGGAAGAACTTGTTTCGTATATTGAAGTGAAGGCTGGCGCTTACTATGGAAAGAATGGCACGCTCATGGACGCCCTTGTTGGGGTAGATATTTTTGTCGGTGTAAGTAAGGCTGGCGCCCTTACACCCGAGATGGTGCAGGTCATGGCACCAAAACCAATTATTTTTGGTCTTGCGAACCCTGTTCCTGAAATTATGCCAGATATTGCAAAAAAAGCCGGTGCGTTTGTGGTTGCGACAGGTCGTTCAGATTTTCCTAACCAGTTAAACAACGTGCTCGCATTTCCAGGACTATTCCGCGGAGCACTTGATGCACGTGTGCAGTTTGAACCAAGCGTGTTTGTTCGTGCGGCAGAAGCAATCGCAAAAAGTGTGAAGAAACTAACTGTCGATACCATTATCCCGGATCCATTTGATGTGAGTGTTCCAAAACGTGTTGCCCAGGCGGTAAAGAAGGGGAAGAAATAAAACAAAAGGGTGGGGTCCCGCCGCGGGACCCCACCCTTTTGCGTTCCAGTCCATTTTCGTATAGGGTAAAGAGTATTCCACTATGAAAATCATCGCTCTATCGGTCGGTAAGAAAAATGATAGCCTCTACGGTGATTCAATTCTTGAGTTTTCTTCACGCATTGAACGATACGCATCGTTTGAGTGGAAGATTGTCTCTCCCTCAGGAAAGAGTGGTGATGAGGCACGTCGGGAAGAAGAGAGTGCCATTATTGGTGCCCTTAAGGAAGGCGATTACGTAGTGCTCCTTGATGAGCGCGGGAAAGAAGTGTCGACCATAGATTTTTCTACCTTTTTAGAAAAAAGGATGATTGCTGGAGATAAACGAATTGTGTTTATTATCGGTGGAGCGTTTGGCGTTTCTGAAGGTGTTCGTGATAAGGCTCACTTTGTCTGGTCATTATCGAAACTGGTCTTTCCACATCAATTAGTGCGTGTTATTCTCGCTGAACAGCTCTACCGCGGGTTTTCAGTTGTGAATGGTGAAAAATATCACCATATATAGATAGACGGTGGTATACTAGATAAAGATTTTATACAACTAATAAATAAAATAATGAATAAGAAAGTTATCGCAATAACAGTCGTTGCTCTCGTGCTTGTTGGCGGTATTGGATACCTCGCTTTTGGGGGAAATAAGGAGCATTCAAAATTTCCTGAAAATACCAAGGGTGATTCGAGCGTCAAAGTTGAGACTTCTACTAATGCTCCAAAACTTGAAGTCGCCAGTTCAGCCCTCCTTCAACCACTCAAGAATTTGAAGATTAATATGCCAGAGTATGAAGTTGTCGGTGGTATACAGCTTAAAGATGGTAAGGGGACTTTCCCTGTAGGTGACACCGGTACAATAGGCACCCTTACTCTTGGTAACGTTGCTATTGAAAAAACAATCGGAGGTAATAAGAGGTTTATTGTCGCATCTTTTAATGTTGCTATTGGTGGTAAGTCATACCAGTATGTTGGCGTCTTTCAGGACGCTGCTATTGGTTTCATCCACAAGTCAGTTGAATTCCTCGGTGAAGGTGTAGAGGTTAGAAACATAGTGGCAGCAGATGTGAGTGCCTCTGATTTCGCTGTTGTGGCAAATGTTGTTATGGGTGGTGCAACAAAACAAATAATTCTCTCTGTTGAAGATGGTGTCATCAATCCAGCAAAGACAATCGCTCTCTAAAAAAACGAGAAAATAAAAAAAGTGATGAATAAGACAAAAAAGTGGAAGGCTTTGCCTTCCACTTTTTTGTTTGCCTAGTTGATGTCTTTCTTCTAGAATGCCCATATGGTTTCACCTCTTGCTGAATATTATTACGAATTGCCTGACGAACTCATTGCGAATGAGCCAGCAAATCCACGAGATAGCGCTCGTCTTTTGGTGTGTAACTCAACGTCAGGGGAGATATGTGAATCAACGTTTAAAAACCTTGCCGACGTGATTCCTCGGGGCGCTCTTTTGGTTATGAATGAAACAAAAGTTGTTCCTGCGCGTATTATTGTTTCAAAAGAAACTGGCGGAAAAGTTGAGCTCCTCTTTTTTATTAATGAGTGGAATGGGGGCATGACTATTCATGGGCTTTCGGACCGAAAAATTGTTAAAGGGCAGACGTTTTTTGTGGGTGGTGTACACGTTTTTACCGTGGTCTTACAAAATGAAGGGACATTTGAATTTAAAATTGAATTTTCTCCATCAGAACTTATTTCTTTCTTTCACAAACACGGCATTACCCCAATTCCAAAATATATCGGCGAAACAAAAATGGATGAAACGATGCTTCGCGAGCGTTATCAAACCGTTTTTGCAAAAGAGCCGGGTTCAATCGCAGCGCCAACAGCATCACTCCATTTCACTGATCGGGTGTTCACTTCACTTGCGTCGAAGAGTGTTGATGTTGCTTTCGTGACACTTCATGTGGGGCTGGGGACGTTTGCACCAGTTACAGAAGAAAATGTGAGGGAAGGAAAACTTCATACTGAACCTTTTTCTATTTCAACGGAGACCATTTTAAAAATACGACAGGCAAAAAAAGAGGGGAGAATGGTTATTCCTGTGGGCACCACGGCTTTGCGCGCGGTTGAGTCTGCATCGGCGGATATACTTGGCGGTGTAGAGAACTCTCTTTCTCGCACGACGAATATTTTTATAAAAAAGCCGTATGCTTTCAAGATTGCTGATGGGTTGATTACCAATTTTCACGTTCCTGAATCATCGCTCATGTGTTTGGTTGATGCATTTTTGTCGTATAAACGGGCTCGGTGGGGAATTCTTGATGTGTATGCCAAGGCAATTGAAAAGAAGTTTAGATTCTACTCGTTTGGTGACGGGATGATTATTTTGTAATAAAACAGAAAATTCCACTTGACAGATTTGCAGACTACTGATATATTACGATCAGAATTTTCAGAAATTAATTGACATAAGAATATGTGGTTTGTTTCGAGCGCTCAATAGAGGGGTGAAAACACCTCTCTGTTGAGCGCGTTTGAGCGCGCTCACAACGTTCGTTTTGTACCAGTACCATTTTTGGTGTTGGGCGGACGTGTGTGGTAGTAGAAAGGCGCGTGTATGAATAAAAAACAACAGGTCAGGATTAAGAGTGGGTCAGGTGTAAATGTTGGTAATCCCGGATCTTGCGAAATCACTTTTACCAATATGGTTGAAATTGATTTTAACAAGATGTCGGTGGATGTCACTATGTCTGATGGCCCTAAGGTGTTTGAAAGTTCGGCAATGATTTATGTGTTCTCAGACAATCATGAAGAAATAAAATCATGGTTTCGTTTGCTAACAATTGAACGTCGTTGCTTGTTCTTTGACGCTCGTCTTGATTTTGGTGAACGTCTTGGTCCCTGTATTGAGTTGGAGATATCTCCAGCGCTTCGTTTCGTACCGCGTATTCTTGAATTGAGAAGAGAAGATGTTCCTACAATTTCTGTAAAGATATCAGTTTGTATATCTGAATTTGGTGTTGATTGGGCTGCAAATGGCGAAGATTTGATTGGATCTTTTTTGCCCCAGGTCAACTCGCAAATCATTGATGAATATTCACGTCGCGCTCGTATCAAGAGAGTCCGTAAAAAGACTCGTGAGAAGGCCGTACGTGAATTTAAAGAGAGAGAGCTTGAGAAATTACTCAAAGAACGACTTGGTCGTCCTAGCTGAGAATTGTCTCTATAACCAATTTATCGCGCTACACATAGACTGTGGCGCGATTTTCTTTTTTATAATAATGAGAGGTAATGGGTTGAATGGTGAAAGTGGGGGAGAAGGCGGGG
>CAIMLU010000054.1 GCA_903842365.1 uncultured bacterium | reverse complement strand
GCGTGCCACCTCTCTCTTTTTTTTATTATTCAATACAACAATCAATTGCCTTTTTTACAACGCCACCGAGCTTACCAAACATTGTCTTTTTCTCTGTGTCACGAACATCTAACGCATCATCATCAATTTTTTTTACCTCACCTGGATTGACCAGTTTCATATTAAGACCCCAGAAGAGTGAATAGAGGTTGAATGATTTCCTAAAAAAGTTACTTGCCTCTTCCCTCTTGCCAAGCGACTGTTGCTTTGTTCCAACCTCCATTAAACGATAACTCGCAGCAAGAAGGTGTTTCGAGATGCACCAAACCTCACCCTCAGGTTCCTTCACAAGTTTTTTCATGAGGTCAGTCCTCATTGATCGAACATCACCAATCAAATCATAATAGCTCTCTTTCTCGAGTTTTGAGCCAGTAAAAAAGAGGTGTTCCTCGATCGAGATAAGATTCATAACCGCAATAGAAAGATCTTGATCCGATGAAAGATCCATCTTTTCTTGCTTCTTGAGTGAATCGTATTTAGTAATAAGATCATTCAATTTCTTTTCATCTACTGATGCCATAATTATGAAGTGATTATTTTGTTATAAAGTAAAACACAATTGTTCCCAAAATAACAGGTGCAATTGGCCACACAACCTTCTGGAATGGAAACATTGCTTTACCGTGCTTTGTTTTGTATTGCTTGTACGCATATCCACCAAAAGCGAATACGATTGACCCAACAATAATACCAAGGAAAAGCCTATCAATACCCCATATCATATTTGGGCGTGTTGGAAAAAGTAAATCAAGTGGAATAAGAGGAACGAGTGTGAGCGCATACATCGCAACATATACAACCCATTCATAAAACTTGAATGTCCAGTGCTTTTTTGCAAGCCAATCAATGGTCCACATCGACATAGAAACAATAAGTGCACCGATCCAAATTCCAGCAACTGTATTGTCGACACCGTATTTTTCAGCAATACCTAGACCAGCAACAACACCGATCGTACATATAGGGCACATAGCATGGCTTATGCTTGGAACCACAAGGGCGCCAACACCAACAATTGAAGCAACGATTCCTTTTTTCATAGAAGCGATTATATCAGATGCATGAAAAAAATGTTACAGAGAAAAACAATGCACGGGAGTTTGCAAATCACGATAATAGATAGCCCACCATTCTGACAAAACCCCATACAGAGTAGACCAAGAAAAACCCTGAAAAAATCAAAAAGAAATCTCTTTAGAGCATGCTATTTTCTCAATGAAAAAACGATCATGGCTCACAACAACGAGTGTCCCTTTAAATTGTGAGAGTGCATGCTCTAGTGATTCCAGCACCTCTAAATCAAGATGGTTTGATGGCTCATCAAGAACCAAACAATTTACCTTTCGTGCCATGAGAATAGCGAGAATGAGTCGAGACCTTTCGCCTGAACTCAATTCAGAAATCTTCTTATCAACATCGTTTGCGGACAATCTGAAACGATTCAAAAGCCTCCTACCAATACCCTCCTCCATATCGATTACATTGCGTAAAAACTCTTCACGCACAGTATTTTCTGAGACAAAATCTTGTTGTTGCGGTAAATAGCCAAGACGAACCGTAAAACCCATCTCAACAATTCCTGTATCTGGCTCCAGCTCACCGATAAGCATTTTAATAAAAGTCGTCTTACCGGAACCATTTAAACCACGAACAAGCACTCGATCACCGTATCGAATTGAATAATTAAGAGGACCAAGTATTTTTGTCGGCATCTGTTTTGTAGCACCGATAATATCAAACACCTTGTCACCACTGCGTTCCGGAACATCAAATTCAACCCGCAAAGGGAGCGGTTGTTTCGGCTTCTCAACATGGGACATATCATCTTTATATTTTTCTATCCTATCTTTCATAACACGCGCCCTCCTCCCTGCTTTTGCCTCTTTATCACGAATAGCCGCATCGTCGGGTTTTTCTTTTTCTTTTGGATTAATATATCTGTTGTTGAGACGAACTTGTTCCAAATCCCTAATATTCTGGACTTTATCGTTATATGATTTAAGTAGACGTCCCTCTTCCTCAGCCTTGTCAGCGTAATCCGCCCACGCATTTTCAATATTTTTTTCCCGTTCAATTACATAACTACTAAAACCGCCTTCATATATCTTTAAACCACGACTCCACTCATCTATTTCAAATATTTTATGAACCGTCTCATCTAGAAAACGTCTATCGTGTGAAATAATAATAAATGTTTTCTCTGATTTTTTTACGTACTCCTCTAAAAAAGTAAGCGCTTCAAGATCAAGGTTGTTTGTTGGCTCATCAAGTAAAAGTAAATCCTGTTTCGCAACTAAGATTCGCAAGAGACCAACCTTTGTCCTCTCACCACCAGAAAGCTCACTTATTTTCCTACTAAAAATTGCCTCATCAAGACCGACCTGCTTCAAAAAAGCCCCGTACTCTTGGGATCCAATAAAATCTCTTACCGTAGCATCTTTATACTCACCAAACTCCTGCGGAATATAACCGACCGAACACGATTTTGATAATGTAACAATACCAACATCTTTTTCAATAAGCCCTGTGATAATTTTAAACAATGTTGTTTTACCAGAACCGTTCGGTCCAACTAATCCGATTTTTTCTCCTTTTTGGATAGAAAAATAAATATGTTTTAAAACAACGAATTGATCGTAGTTTTTTGAAATATCAGTAACGCTCAGTATTGGTTTATTTGTACTCATACATGTGATAACTCTTTTGAAACCCGTTCAACTAAATCATCACTCACAAAATAATTATGAGTATTATCAACAAGCTCGACACACGATATGGATTTAATCCCCGAAAAGACATTACGTATCTTCGAAAATGGAGTTATTGGGTCTCCGTTGTTTTGAAATATAAGGGTTTTAGTTTCTGTGTACTGAGCAATAATGGGTAGTGAATCGCTTAATTCTTTTTCAAGAATGGAGAACGGAACCCCAAAAAAGACACACTGTGTGGGTGAAATCGTACGAGATACTATTGCTTCCATTGCGATGAATGAACCAATCGATTTTGCAACAATGGCATACTCACCCGTAATAACTTTTGCGGTTGCATTTAGTTTCTGGACTTCACGGAAAACATCTACGAATTCGGCGCCTGTATCCCAATGATCATACTGTTGCATGTGCACACTAAAACCTTTTGACCGTAACGCGGTTGCCCACATATTAGCCCACTCCCTGTTCCTAATACTATTACCCGGCAAAAGAATAATGTTTTTCATACAGTGCTAAAAAAATGACTTTAGTTTTGCTTTTATTGATTCAGTATGTACGTCTTTATTGTTTCGTGGTCGATCCATACCAATACACTCCTTGTGTACAATGACACCATCTTTCATAACGTAAATAATGTCCGCCAATTCAATCGCTTCATCAAGAGAGTGAGAAACCATGATAATCGTCAACTGTTTTTTGCTCCAGATATCTAAAATCTCTCGATGAAGATTTTCAGTCGTCTCGGCATCAAGCGCTGAAAATGGCTCATCAAATAAAATAATAGATGGATCACCAACGATAGCACGAGCGATACCAACCCTCTGACGTTGACCACCTGATAATTCACGCGGAAAATGAGACGTATATTGAGTTAATCCCATAAGTTCAATCGATTGTTCAACAAGAAGATTTTTATTACTGTCTGACACATCCCGTTTTGACTCGACGCCAAGCATGATGTTTCCCGAGACATCACGCCACGGAAGAAGTGTACTGTTTTGAAAAACCATTGAGGGGTTGTCTGAGACGCTCACCATGCCTGTCGTCTCTTTTTCGAGCCCAGCAATGATGCGTAAAAGCGTTGATTTACCACAACCAGATGGCCCTACTATAACAACAAAAAAACCCTGTCTCACTGTAAAATCAATGCCCTTAAGCACCTCTATTTTTCCATATGATTTAGTGACCGCGGCGAATGAAATGACGTTCATATATTATTCAAATTTAAACCGCTCAGCAAAATGGAGTAACTTTTGCCACACAAAAAAGTTAAGGAGCATGATGGCCGTGACAATAATGCTAATCGCCGCTATGAAAAGCGCCTTGTCTCCAGATGTTGAAGCGCTTACAAGGGCGCTACCAATACCAAATAGATCTGCAACTTCTACACCTGAAGGAACGTACGCATGAAGTACTTCAGCAACAATAATGATGTTCCACCCTCCTGCCCAGGCAAGAATCGACCCTGTAACAAATGATGGAAAAAGTGCTGGGAATAAAATATCAAGTAAGTACCGCAATCCACCAATATGAAACATTTTTGCTACCGAAAAAACATCTCGAGGTATAGCCTTCAGCCCACTTACTAAATTAAACACAATACTCCAAAGCATTGTTATAAAAAGCATCACAACAGCTGCGAGGTTGAGATATCCAATATCGATAAAGAAAATAACAATAACAGGAAAAAACGCGAGCATTGGAAATGATTCCAGCACATCAAACACGGGCAATAAGAACTCCTCGGCACGTCGACTTTTTTGGGTCCACAACGCAAGAGGGATCGCACACACAACAGAGAGGGCGTATGCAATAAAGAGCCTCAAAAATGTCGCAGTAAGTTGGAGCAACAGGAGTCCCCACGGAATATGAGTAAATATACGTTGATCAAATTCAAGACCAAACACCACGCTCGCACAAAGTACAAGTGCCACAGGTAAGACAACAAGTAAATGAAGTCTTCGAACAAAGGAGATTTTGTTCCTGTGACGACCGTGGTGTGAATAATGATGGACTTGTTTCATTGGCAGATTCTTAAGAAAAGTTTTGACCCATTTTGAAGCCGAGATAAATACCAACAATCGCACCGATCGCGTTAAAGATAACGGACGAAAATGAAAACATATCAGCACCCCACATCATGGGAATAAACCCGCCAATAGTTGAACCAACAAACATACCAATCCAAATAAATGATTTAGTAGACATTACACACACAGTATACAACGTATCTGTCTAACATTCCCTATGCGAGCAAGAAAAACTTACAAGCAATAACCACAATAACAATAAGGAGAGCTTGTAAAGAAACACCCAATACCGGCCTATTATTTAAATTCGTTTCAGCGTGCATCCACAAATGAAATGCCTGCAAGTATTTTAAAAAGCTTTTTGGATACCTTGAATACACAAACTGAAGTACGTCCGGAATAATCCCCGCACATGCTCCAATAATAATGGGAAGGAAGGGGGCATTTGAAATAAAAAACGCTATTGAAAATGCCAGGCCAAGTCCAATATCAAAACCAATACATGAAAGATCAATAATGACGTTTTTATCGAGCTTTAGCGCACCACCCTTTGATGGGTTAATTGAGTCTGATTTAAGAGGATAATCCCAGTGTGGAATTGAATCAAGAAGAAAATGGCTCAGAAAACCAGCACAAAATCCAATAACAGGATGGGTTGGAACCAGCGATGCAATTGCAGAACCAACAACAGCGTGTGTGGCGAGGGTCATAACGGGTATAATACATCAAAATGACACATTGGTAACAGCTAAGGAAGACTGATTACTCAAACAAATAAACAGAGCCTTTAAAACTCTGTTTATTCTACCCTACTCCTCGGCCTGAACCACGAGTACGTTTCTCGATCCCTACTGGACCTGTACCCACGGTTGGATTTTTCCTTCGTCCAAAATGGACTCGAAAAAATGCTCAACCGGACTTCGAGTTCAGGACGAAAGTAGCCACGGATATTTTTCTGGTGAAAAATTCCTCAACCCCAACTCGGACCGTCGTCCTCCGTTTGTGGAATTAGGACCCATCCCAATTCCACCCCAGCACTTTCTCCGAGGAGCATCTGAAAAAATTGCCGTATGTTTCCTTAACCCTTCCACCCCATAAGTTTAACGTCACACGTTTCATAGAGTTTAGTATAACAAAGACCAATATCTACATATGTGATCACTATTTTAATTATCTTTTACGCATAAGCCTATATCTTCCTACGAACGGCCGAAATTACCCTTAAATAACCATTTACCCAACTCAATAAACAAAATATTAACGATACCAACACCAAACACCGCAAGTACCCAACCTAATGAAAGAGGAACTGTATCGAGAAGCGACTGAAAGAACGGAACATAAATAGCAACAGCAGTAAGTGCAAAACCAATTACTATAGCCCAAATCATGTACATATTTGACCATAATGAATACGCCAAAATACTTTTATCCAAACTACGAACAGCAAGAGCAAGGAAGAGTGTATAACTACTAAATGCCGCAAAGATAAAAGTACGAACGAGTTGTTCATTAAAACCCATTTTGAGCAAAACAAAATACATACCAAAGAGCAAAAGGCTCGTCGTAAGACCGACCACAACAACAAGAAACAACATACGAGTATCAAATAAACCCTTCTGTCTCTTTTGAGGACGCATTAAAGACGCACTGGATTCTTTTTCGAAAGCAAACGACACGGCTGGAAAACTATCCAGAAAGAAATTGACCCACAATATTTGTAGTGCATTAAGAGGCAAAGGAATTCCTGTAATAATTGAACCGCCAATAAGAATAAGTCCATCTGCAACATTTGAGAGTAAGTACACGATAACTTTTTTTATATTACCCATGATTTGCCTACCCTCTTCTACCGCTGCAACAATGGTCTCAAAATCATCATTAAGCAAAACCAAATCAGCCACACTCCTTGAAACTTCAGTACCAGAACCCATGGCAATACCAACATCTGCTTGTCGAATAGAAGGGGCGTCATTAACCCCATCACCCGTCATTGCAACAACTTCACCTTGCGCCTGAAACGCACGCACCACCCTTAATTTATCCGAAGGGGTAACGCGTGATATAACTTGAACATGAGCAAGTCTTTTTTTGAGTTCTGACTCAGATAAATCAGCAATTTCTAAAGCATCCATAACTGAATCAGCATCAACTGACATACCGACATCGCGAGCAACAGCACACGCAGTACCACTATGATCACCTGTCATGATAACGGTTCTAATTCCAGCCTTGTGCACACGATTAATTGAATCTTTTACATGAGGACGAACTGGATCATAAAACGTAATCAATCCATCAAGTTCAATATCATGAAATTCGGATTCAGTATTTTTCAAAAGATTCATTTCAGCTTTCACACCTACTTTCTTGTGACCAACACCCAACACCCTTTCACCTGTTGATGCTCGTGTGTCGATTGCAATCATAACCCTTTCACGATCAACATGATTTAAAGTTGATCTTCGCAACAGGACATCTGGTGCACCAAAAAAAACCAATGTATTTGATCCATGTTCAGATATGAGTGACACTGAAAACTTATTAACCGCATTGAAAGGCAGGGATTCAATTACAGTATGCAATCCTTTTCGGAACACACCACGTAAAGCTGCACCGCGCACTAAAGCCATTTCCATAATACGGCCGTCCATTCTCCATGTTTTTGGATCTTCATCAGGATTTTCAATGACAACATCCGCATTAGCTAATCCGCGTTTCAATACACTTTCTTCATCCAACCCGCCTAAAGAAATAACATTTCTCAGTTCCATATGAGCGGTGGTGAGAGTTCCTGTCTTATCGGTCAAAATAACAGTCGTACTACCAAGGGTCTCTGCAGCAACAAGTTTTCGCACAACACCTTTACGGCGAGCCATTTTTTGAACACCAACAGATAATATAACCGTGAGAGCAACAGGTAAACCTTCAGGAATCGCCGACACAGCAAGCGCAACTGCCGTAAGAAACATATCAGGAACAGAGTGACCAGCAACAACGCCTACAACAAACACACAAACAGTGAGCAATCCTAAAACAACACTGACATGAACACTGAATTTTTTAATTGATTTTTGAAGAGGGGTGTCTTCATTCTCGGCAGATGCAATAAGCGAAGCTATCTTTCCAAACTCGGTTTGGTGACCAACCCTACACACAACCACCGTAGCAACACCTTGGGTAAGCAACGTCCCTGCAAACACCATAGATGTCTGATCCGGTAGAGTCTTTTCAACAACAACGGGAATTTCTGATTTTGATACAGGAAGAGATTCACCTGTAAGAATAGATTCATCAATCTGAACATCATTTGAAAAAATAATACGAGCATCTGCAGGGATACGATCACCTTGAGACAAACGAACAATATCACCCGGAACTATCAACTCGGTATCAATATCTTTTTCAACCCCACCTCGCACAACTCTCGACCGTTGTTTTAAATATGTTGCGAGTTCAGAAAGAGCACGCTCTGCTTTATATTCTTGATAAAAACCAAGAAGAGCATTAACAACTATTGCAATCGCAATAAAAATCGCATCTCGATAATGAGATATAAAAACAGTTACAAATGTAGCGCCAGTCAAGATGAGGATGAGAGGGCTCGTAAATTGCCTTAATAAAATTTTAAGACCGGGCACCTTTTTTGATGACTCAATTTTATTTTTACCAAATACAGAAAGTCTCTTTTCTGCTTCGAATTCAGAAAGACCAGTGTCGGGATGAGATTTGAGTTCACCTACAACCTCTTCAGACGACAAACTCCAAAAGGTTTTTTTAAACAAATGTTCTGATGGTTGCATATAGTCCCTATTGTATTTCATATATGCGAATGAACAACCTTTTTTATTTACACAATAATTTACCACTTAACCCTAGGAGTACTTTTGTTTTCCAGTTCATTGCATTTACAAGAAACCACAGCTATATAGATGTGAAAAAATGCTCAACCGGACTTCGAGTTCAGGACGAAAGTAGCCACGGATATTTTTCTGGTGAAAAATTCCTC
>CAIMLU010000053.1 GCA_903842365.1 uncultured bacterium | reverse complement strand
TTTTTTGAAAAGAGGGGACATGCTGTCCTTCCATCAGCGTCTTTGGTGCCTGAAAACGACCCATCGGTGCTTTTTAATACTGCAGGCATGCAACCACTCGTGCCATACCTTTTAGGTGAAAAACATCCCCTTGGTACCCGTTTGGCGAACTTTCAGAAATGTGTTCGCACGGGCGATATTGATGATATTGGAGACAACACCCACGCAACGTTTTTTGAAATGATGGGAAATTGGTCACTTGGTGATTATTTCAAAAATGAAGCAATTGGATGGAGCTTTGAACTTCTCACATCAAAAACCGAAGGCTTTGGTCTTGATCCACAGCGACTGTACGTCACCTGTTTTGAAGGTGATGCAAATGCACCACGAGATGAGGAATCAGCGGCAATTTGGAAGTCCATCTTTGAAAAGAACAATGTAAAAGGCGAGCGTATCTACTTTATGCCTGCAAAGAACAATTGGTGGCAGCCAGGTCCAAACGGCCCTTGTGGACCTGATACTGAAATGTTCTATGACCTTACAGGTACACTCACCAATGGTTTGACCAAGGAGGAATACCTCAAGGCAGATGATGCTCAACAGGTTGTCGAAATCTGGAACGATGTTTTTATGGAATTCTTGAAAAAGGATGACAAGGTGACGGGAAAGCTTGAAAAGAAAAATGTTGATACGGGTTCTGGTTTTGAACGTATTGCCATGACCCTTCAGGATAAAAGCAACATTTTCGATACAGATATTTTCTCGGGTATTATGGCCGAAGCGGGCAAGATTACATCGAGTGTAAAATCACAGCGCATTATTTCTGACCATATGCGTACGGCGTCGTTTATGATTGCTGATGGTGTGATTCCTTCAAATACCGACCAGGGATACATCCTCCGTCGCCTCATTCGTCGTGCGGTCTTTAACACGACATCAAAGACGCTCTCAAAAGAGTCTGTCAGTCTGCTTGTTGATGCGGTTGCAAGGACATATGAAGGTGTATACGAAAACCTTGTGAATCAGAAGGAGAAAATCAAACAAGAAATATCAGATGAGGTGGATAAGTTTGAAAAAACTATTCACGATGGACTGAAAGAGATCGAAAAAATGTTTAAGGAAATGGAAAGGACAAATAGGAATTTTGTTCCAGGAACTGACTCTGCTATATTGAAACAATCATATGGTTTCCCCTTTGAGCTTACAAAGGAGCTAGCAAAGGAAAAAGGTTTTGAGGTTGATGAAAAAGGTTTCAATGAAGAACTAAAAAAACACCAAGACCTTTCCCGTGCTGGTGCAGAGCATAAATTTAAGGGCGGGCTTGGGGACACATCTGAAATCTCACTCAAATATCACACCGCAACTCACTTGCTCCACCAGGCACTGCGTGAGGTGTTGGGAACCCATGTGTCACAAAAAGGTTCAAACATTACACCAGAACGACTTCGCTTCGATTTTGCCCATAATGCAAAAATGACCGACGAGGAGAAAAAGAAAGTGGAAGATATTGTTAATTCAAAAATCAAAGAGGCCTTGCCTGTAAATAAAGTGATGCTTCCAAAAGCTGAAGCTGAAAAAACAGGTGCGCTCCATTTCTTTGGTGATAAATATGGCGATATTGTATCGGTGTACTTTATTGGTAAGACGATGGAGACCGCATATTCAAAGGAGTTCTGTGGTGGACCACATGTCGAAAACATTGGCACATTGGGGACATTCAAGATTCAGAAAGAAGAAGCCGTATCAGCAGGTGTGCGCCGTATAAAAGCAGTGCTTGGTTAAGTTGGCTAT
>CAIMLU010000052.1 GCA_903842365.1 uncultured bacterium | reverse complement strand
TACAATGAGCGGGTTTTTGCTTCAGCTGATGAAAAACCCCGCTCTTTACTTTTTAACGGTTTTTTGTTAGTCTTTGCAACACGTTTTACACGAGGCGTCCTTGCCTAAAAACAAGGTCATTAAACAGTTATGAAAACGACTAAGTCATTCACAAAAAGGCTCAAGGTTACCAAAAATGGTAAGATCTTGGCTCGAAGGAAGGGTCAGAACCACTTTAACGCAAAAGAAAGCGGTCGTTCCCAGATAAAGAAACATGGGACAACCGAACTTCCTATGTCACATAAAGTGAAATCTCGCTTCATCATAGGTTTCTAAATTAATATTCAACAACTAACATGTCACGAGTAAAAAAAGGTGTTAACGCTTTGAAATCAAGGAGGAACATCCTCAAGATGGCAAAGGGCTACCGTTTCTCTCGCTCAACAAAGGAGCGTGCAGCAAACGAAGCGATCGCTCATGCAGGTGCTTACGCACTCGCACACAGGAGGGACAAAAAAGGTGCGGCTCGACGACAATTCAACCTTGTCATCAACGCAGCTGTCCGAACAGAAGGACTCTCCTACTCGAAATTCATCGGGGCTATCAAAAAGAAGAACATTGAAGTTGATCGAAAGATCCTCTCGATTCTTGCTCAAGAGCACCCAGAAATTTTGAAGAAAATTATCGCCCTCGCGAAATAAACCTCAACATAAAAACCACCCAAACGGGTGGTTTTTATGTTGTTAGAAATCAATCTCGACTGATGATCCACGCTCTGGGTATAGGGCATCAATACTCAATTCTCCACGAAGGCGTTGTGTGAGAAATATCGATGATTTTGGTTCACCCATGGCAACAAAAACTTTTTTTACACGATCCTTCATATGTGAGATAAATTCGACAATATGGTCACTATCTTTATGAGATGAAAAACCATCAATCTTTTCAATAGTCGCATGAATACGCACATGCTCGCCTTCAATCACAACAACACCCTCACCCTCTTCTATATGGCGCCCAAGGCTTCCTGGGACCTGATATCCGACCATTACAACCGTAGCGTTCGGATTAGAGAGGTATGTTTTTTCATGTCGCACCACCCTCCCCCCCATAGACATGCCTGATCCGGCAAGTATTATCTTTGCACCATTATTGTTATCGAGTGCTCGCGACTCTTCCATGGTACGGATAAATGTAAGGCCGGGAAATGCGAAAATATCATCACCGTCTGCAATATCTTTTCGTACACCTTCCTTAAAAAGATCTGTGTTGTTTTTATATATCGCTGTTACTTTCGATGCTAGTGGAGAATCGACACAAACAGGCACTTTTGCTATCAATCCACCCTCGATGAAATCATTGAGTTTGTAGAGAATAACTTGTGTACGCTCGATCGAAAATGCTGGAATAAGAATTACACCACCCTTTGCTATTCCCTTTCTTAGCACGCTTAAAAAATGAGCATCACGTTCATCTTTAGATCCATGATTTCGATCACCGTAAACACTTTCAGTGATGAGGTAATCTACATCGGAAATAATTTCAGTGTCTGGTAAAAGTGGTGATGGAGAATTCCCAAGATCACCAGTAAAGAGGAAATTTTTCTCACCTGATGAAACCTTAATCATCGCCGAACCAAGAATGTGACCGGAATCGTAAAATTCAGCAGAAAGACCAGGGATAAATTCAAACGGTGAATGATACTCGTGGGTCCTCCAAAGCGATAATGCCTTTGCAACGTCTTGCTCTTCATAAAGAGGTGGCTTCCCTGTTTCTTTTGATTCACGGGCAATGAGACCGACAGCGTCATCAAACATAACGGCTGATAAGTCTCGCGTCTGCGGTGTCGAATATATAACACCCCTAAACCCCTCCCGAACAAGCTTTGGAATGCGGCCAATGTGATCCATGTGTGCATGGGTGACAAGAAGAACATCAACCTCATCAGGATTGAAACTGAAAGGTTCGTGGTTATCACGAAACGCAGTCTCGGAACCTTGGATTAAACCACAATCAACAAGAAAGCGTTTACCATTTTTCTCAACCATAAAATTCGCGCCCGTTGCGGTCCCAACACCTGAAAGGAATGTTACTTTTGACATACTGTTTCTGAATTATGTTTATTGCTTATATTCACGTACCAATACCAAACCGCCAATGCCCCTAGTGTATCATTAATCATGTCCTGCAGAGTGTCCGAAGCATAATCAAATTTAGACATATCTGCAGCGCCTACAAAAACTTCCCACAACTCCCAGCCTATTCCCACCACCATAATAACAGCAAGCATCCGTGACCACGTTGGCTGGGACAGTTTTGGCACAAAGGAAGCAAGCCAGAAATAGAGACTTGCAATGACAACGCCGCCAAGAAAATGAACAGGAATATCAATCCATGAGTAACTATAATACGAATCAAAACGTAGGAATAAAAAATGAAGAACTGCGGTGAGTGTTAGAGAAAAAACAAGTAGATTGATGGTCTTATTTAGCATGATGGACAATAGTATATCAGAGATAGAGAAGTGAAACGAAAAGGCACATCTGTCTCTACAGATGTGCTCTTTCGAAAGGCCGACGAAATGTTGTCCCTAGCGATGTGCTAGGTGGGTGTCCGCAGCTGCTATACCAAGGTACGCAGAAATATAGAACTCCCTAAAAAAATGTATAGAGTCAACATTTCATCGACCCATAGTTGATTATAAACCGTCTTTTATAAGACACAAGGGAGATAAACACCGAAAAAAATCGTGTGCAAAATTAAGGCTTCCTAACCCTGTTTTGCAGTTTATTCCAAGATACCATCAAGATTTACATCATAGAGTATTTGTTCGGTAACAAGTCGATACTCAATCATTTCGTCTTCCTTGAACCATAAACCAATTTCACGCCTAGCGTCCTCGGTATTATCTGAACAGTGAATGAGATTGCGAACCGCACGATCATCAACTGCTGTTATTGCGTATGAATCAACAGTTAAATCACCTCGAATGGTCCCGACATCCGAAGTAAGAGGCTCTGTCCCACCGACAATTTTTTTAATAATAGCGACCGACTGATTTCCCTCCCACACCATCTGAATAACTGGCCCAGCAGTCATAAATCGAATAAGTCCACGAATAATATCCTTACCGTACTCAATCGCCTCTTTGGTTACAGGTAATCCTGCTGCTTTTTTATTCTCAACTATTTTTGCGCCCTTTGAGACAAACCATGCTTCGTCTTTATTATAATGAACCCACAACACTTTTTCGTCGGCAAGCACCAATTTAAGCCCGACAAGTTTGAGGCCTGTTCGTTCAATGCGTTTAATGATTTCACCAATAAGCCCACGTTGAATACCATCAGGCTTAATCATTACAAACGATCGTTCTTCTTTTGGGTGCATACACTATATAAATTATTCGGTAATTTCCTCGAGTGAAATTGTGTTATTAGGTGTTATGGTGAGTTTCATTTTTTTTCCATCAACATCTACAGGACAACTAAATTCCATTCCAGCAGCAAGGATTTGTGCTATTTCGTCATCACGATCAAAAAGTATATCATTAACCTCTTGAGGAAATGATGATTTTTCAAAATTCCCTACACTCTCATTAGTTGGAAAAGTTTCCATAGAAATAATTATATTACTTACCCATAAGTAAAGCACCGCACGGAGTGCGGTGCAAGTTTCTATTTTGTGAGGATTTCACAGCCTTTTTCAGTAACAACCACAGTGTGTTCAAAATGGGCGCTCAAACTACCGTCTGCGGTTCGATATGTATACCCATCATCATCAAGCGTAATATCATCGCCACCAATATTAAACATCGGCTCAATAGCGATAACCATTCCCACCTTTAATTTTGCCCCCTCACCTTTCTTGCCATAGTTTGGTACATAAGGGTCTTCATGCACCTTATATCCAACGCCGTGCCCAGCAAGCTCACGAACAATCCCATAACCATGCTTATTTGCAATGTCCTCTATTGCTGCCCCTATATCACCTGTTGTACCGCCAGCCCTGCAAGCATTAAGACCAACATCAAGAGCTTTTTTTGTAAATGAAAGGAGTGATTTTGCCTCACTTGATACTGCGCCCACAGGAACAGTTATCGCAGCATCGGTAATAAGTCCTTTGTGGGTAACACCCATATCAAGGGAAACAATATCACCTTCTTTTAAAACGATGGGATTCTCATTTGGAATACCGTGGACGATAGCATCGTTTACTGAAATGCAAACGCTTGCTGGATACGCACGTCGCGCACCATATGGTTTATAGTTTAAAAAAGAGGGTTGATCACCTTGTTCAACACACAATGCGTGTGCGCGATCATCAATTTCTTTTGTTGAAATACCCGGACGCACCATGAGAGCAAGTTCTTTTAAAATAAAAGCGTGGCGTTTACCACCTTCACGCAACATTTCAATATCCTCTGGTGTCTTAATAGTGATAGCCATACGGTATACTGTACTGCATACAATAGTACAAGTCAAAGAAAACATGGCTCTTCAGAGCCATGTTTCTCATACCATCTTCTTATAGACCAACCGCCTTTCGAAGGTCTTCTTGAACTTTTTCTGCTGATTGGTCAGCGTTTATATCACAAAATATATACTTGGAATTAGTGCGGTAGAAGTCGACTACAGGGGCGACCTCCGTTTCGTACCACGCAAGGCGTGAATGAATACCTTCTAGGGTGTCATCCGCCCTATCGCGCGCAAGAAGACGTTTTGTAACTTCATCATTTGAAGCGTTAAGGAAAATAACAAACTTATGTTGAAAGTTATAAAAATCAAGAGCTGAATCAAGCACTTTTGCTTCAAGTAGTTTTCGTGGTGTACCGTCAGTAATAACGTGCATGTTCTTCTTGAAATTCTTGATAAGAAAATTTGACCACAAGCTAATGATGAGAAACTCTGGTTGGAGGCCCCCGACATCATTAATAGCTTTTGACATCAAACTACTTTCTGTATCACCTTTTGAAAAATCTCTCACAAGTCGCCCTGTTTCAAGGTAAAGAAGCGAATCGTTTCCAGAAAGAGTACGAATCGCAGCGTCAAGAAGCGCGCCCTGCGTACCTTTCCCTGATCCTGATCGCCCGACAAAAATATAGACGTTTGCCATGAGATTATTTTGTGATACGTATCACTTTAAGCCCGATCGAGTAAGAATTTCTTCATGAACCTCATCAACTGATTTTTCACCATTAATCTCGATAAATCGATACGCTGGGTTATGTCGATAGTATTCAATCGTAGGAAGTACATCGGTATCAAACCAGGCGAGCCTCTTTTCTATACCAGACTCAGTATCATCATTGCGCTTACGGGCACGAAGCTTTTCCATAGCCCATTCCTTGGTGACATTTAAATATACAACAATCGGTTTCTCACGCTCAAAAAACTGGAAGGCACCGTGAAGCACTGTTGCCTCAAATGTTTTTCGTGGTGTTCCATCAACAATAATGTGCACGTCCTCATGAAAATGCTCAATGAAAAATGTTGACCATAGATTCACTGTTAGAAACTCTGGTTGGAGACCTCCAACATCAGTGATGAGTTTTGCTTTCTTCTGTGCCCATTTATCACCCTTTATAAAGGTTCGGAAGATGTTACCTGTTTCCATTCGGACAACGTCTGTTGTAGCATCGATCTTCTTTATGCTCTCCTCAAGCATGGGGGCTTGTGTCCCCTTTCCTGCCCCCGACCTTCCAATAAATATAAATGTATATGACATATCACCGTCAGTATAAACTACGAAACAAAAAATAAAAGCAACCGCACAACACATCTTAATGATGTACAACAAAAAACTGCCCCTTCGGGCAGTTTTTTGTTAAAAACCTAGTACTGTCTCATTGAAATCTGCGCGTCGAGCTTTTTGATGAGATCAAGAACAACAGAAACAACAATGAGGAGCGATGTGCCACCGATAGCAAATCCCTGACCACCACTACCCATGAACGCCTTGATAATGTATGGGAGAACCGCAATGAATCCAAGGAAGAGTGCACCAACGAGCGTGATACGAGTAACAATCTTTGATAAGTATTCAGCGGTTGGCATACCTGGACGAACGCCTGGAATGAACGCGCCTGATTTCTGAAGATTTTCAGAGATCTGTTTTGGATCAAATGTTACTGCGGTATAGAAGTACGTGAAGAGGAAGACGAGGAGGAAGTATGCTCCACCGTAAATCCACTCGTTTGCAAGAATCCCCTTTCCAACCGATGCAATGTTAAGCAACGTTGCATTTGTTGAATTTCCCATAAAGTTGAAAATCATCTGAGGGAACAAGAGGAGTGAAAGTGCAAAGATAATTGGAATAACACCTGCTTGGTTAATACGAAGTGGAAGGTATGTTGAAACGCCACCGAACACCTTGCTACCACGAACCTGCTTTGCATAGGTTACTGGTATTGGACGCTCTGCTTCAGTCACAAACACCACAGCATAAATAACCGCAGCGGCAATGGCGATGAATGCAACGTACAGAGGAACCTGTGATGGTTCAAATGTATTTGAAATGTTGGTAATCGCCTTTGGAATAGCCGCAACGATACCTGAAAAGATGATCATTGATGTTCCGTTACCAACACCAAACTCTGTCATAAGTTCACCCAACCACATGAGGAGCACTGATCCAGCAGCAACGATAATAACGTTTACCGCAAACTCAAAAGGACTGAGCGCGGTAACAATTCCCTGCCTCGAGAGAAGCAAGAGGAATCCAAAGGCTTGAATGAGTGCCAATGGAAGAGTAAGGAGACGTGAATATTGAGAAAACTTTGCTTTACCTGCTTCACCCTCATCCTGTTGAAGTGCCTTCAACTTTGGGAACATGATGGTGAGAAGTTGCATGATGATCGATCCGGTGATGTATGGCCCAACACCCAACATAACAATCGATAAATTTGAAAAACCACCACCAGAAAATAGATTCATAACGCCCAATAATTCATTTTGCGCAAAGTATGCCTTGAGTTGGTTTACATCAACACCTGGAATTGGAATATGCGCGAGTAAGCGAAATACCGCGAGTGCACCGACCGTAAAGATCACTCGTTTGCGAAGGGTCACGTCACGAAAGACGAGACTGAATTTTTGTATAAAAGCGTTCATCTGGAATTATGCAGTACTTTCCGTCACTGACGGCCTTCCTGCGATTAATGTATCCTGTTAATTGGATGTAACCACATTACCACGATTTTCCTTTTTGTATAGCCAAAAAACCACAGTTTTAAGGAAGGTCAAAGATAGAAAACTCACAACTTATGACCCGCAACTGACAATAAAAAAGGATGAAATGAGCGCAAGAACCCAACCCCACCTAACTGGGTATGTTAGGTAAAACAAAGTCGCGTCCCCCCCCCCTAAGGGGTTCGCGACTTAAAGTATGGTGCGGTTGCTTTATAAGCAAGTGAAATACTTGTCATTTCACTCAACTAATCAACCTCACCAGAAACCACCCTGACAGGTCGTATGAATAGAAATCCATGATCTTTTTGCCAAACTGTGTTGGGCCGAGCAACACTCGTCCCGAGGAACCGTTCACCTGTCTTAGTCCTTCCAAATGACAACACCCGTGATGTTTTATTATGAGGGTTGAACTGTAGACAAAGTATTTCGGTGAAGCCCATGGCGACAAGATCACTATCTTGAAGCAGTTCGTTGATGAGACAACTTGCCTGAAGAGGTGCACCTTCCAACCCACGACACACAGCCTCGTGGTTCACAAACGACGTAAGACGACGGTCATCAGGAAACATCTCACCAGAGAGTATCACCGCTTCATATTCAACTCTATCCAAAACAATGAAGTGCGCCGAATTCAACAATTCATCATACCCGACCCGAAGAATGGTATCCGCCTTTTTGAGCGAATCAACCATCTCAACACAGGTACGTCTGTCAGAACACACCCTGTTAACATGAATCTCACCCATATCCCGTATGAAGGACGAGGGTACTTGTTGCTGAGCTGATGACTCTAATTGTTCTCCTAAATCTAAGTTTTTCATAGAAAAAAGAACTCGACATTTGTGATTCCTCAAAAACTGAGGAGCTAGACCGTCCTTGGTCACAGCCACCAAAACCCGATATACGGACCCTTGTGGCTGTGACCAGTATCTTTAATCAAAGAACACTGGATGTTTATTGTACAACTTTTTTTATAAGTGTCAACACATATTCTGCGAACAAAAAAACCGCCCCGTAGGGCGGTCTTTTATTTATTTCGTAACCTTCGCTACAACTGGGATAATTTTTCCACCAGCTTTCTCAATTGCTGCCTTAGCACCTGCTGAGACGAGACAATCTGAAACAGTAACGGCTTTCTTGAGTTCCCCATTCGAAAGAATCTTTACGATTGGGTACTTTCCACTCAAGGTTGAAATAACACCTTTTGCAGTGAGAGTCCTTGGGTTGACTGCTTCGCCTGCAGAAAATGCTTTGTCGATAACCGAGAGAGCAATTGGAGTTGGCTTTTCTTCGATTGATTTGAAGGCATAACCACGGAGCTTTGGAAGCTTCTTGATAATATCACGAATTTCTGGACGCTTCTTGTGACCCGCACGAGAGTTCTGACCCTTGTTTCCCCTTCCTGAAGTCTTACCGCGCTTTCCACCACGGCCGACCTGCATACGAGGAGTATTTTGGGTACGGGGGATAATGTTGTTGAGCTGCATGAGGGTATTAATTAGCTGGTTTTGACGTGCTTGTTGGCTTCTTCAAATAGAGACCTTCAAGAGCCTTGATAGTAGCACGTGCAATATTAAGCTTGTTCTTCGACGGAGATTGAATCTTCGCAACAACATTTTTGATGCCTGCGAGCTCAAGAACAATACGAGTAGCACTACCGGCGACGAGTCCACGATCCTTTGCAGGCTGTATGTGAACAATGCCGCTTGAGTACTTTGCCTTTACTTCGTGAGGAATCGAGAAGTCTTTGGTGGTCTGGATGCGAATCATGTGTTTCTTTGCATCACGCATAGCCTTGTCAATTGCGAGTGAAGTATCACCTGCTTTGCCAAGACCTACACCAACCATACCCTTCCTGTTTCCTGCAACAAGAGCGACAGAGAAGTTGAAGCGACGACCTCCTGAAACGACGCGGGCCACGCGACGAATCTCGAGCATCTTGCTATCATACTCAGGCTTTGCCCTTTCTTTGAATCCTGGCTTGCCACCGCGAGCTCCTCCACGGAATCCTCCGCGTGAACCTCCCTGGCCACCTCCGCTATTACCGCCACGGAATCCTCCTCCAAATCCACTGCGCTGACCACCACGTGGCGCGAAGCCTCCTTGGTGAGCAGGTGCTGGTGCTACTGCTGCTGGTGCAACAGGGGCAACTGGAGTGCTGTTTACTGGGTTTTCGTTATTCATAGACATTAGAATTCTAGGCCACCCTTACGTGCGCCATCTGCTAAAGCCTTGACGCGACCGGTGTATTTGAATCCACCACGATCAAAGACGACTTTTTTGACACCTTTTGCAAGAGCTGCCTTTGCGAGAACTTCGCCAACCTTTGTTGCGGCGATTGCTTTTGCGCCTTTTTCTTTTGCAGAAGAAGCCGCTGCGATGGTTACACTTGCATCATCATTGATGAGCTGTGCGTAAATATAAAGGTTCGACTTGAAAACCGAGAGACGTGGCTTTTCTGCTGTCCCTGCGACCCTCGTGCGAATCTTTACGTGACGCCTTTCACGCTTTGCGATTTTTACGTTTTTCATGGTCTTTATGCGGTTTTCTTACCTTGCTTACGCCTAATAACCTCACCTTCATAACGAATACCTTTACCCTTATATGGCTCAGGTTTCTTGAGTGAGCGGATTTCTGAAGTAAACCTTCCAACAAGTTCTTTATCGATACCTGAAACAGATACGATGTTTTTGTCAGCGGTAACCTTCAACTCCCCTGGGATAGCGACAGTGATCTGATGAGAAAATCCGAGTGAGAAAACAATGTTTGTTCCCTTTACGTCGGCTTTAAATCCGATACCTTCGACAACGAGTTTCTTTGAGTATGCTTCGTTCACACCCTTGATCATATTTTTCAAGTGTGAAGCGAATGTACCCCACATTGCAGATGCACCTGCACCACGAGCACTAACAGTGGCAACATTATCCTTCACTTCTACAGTGACGGTTGTTGGAACAATACGAGAAGATTCACCTAAAGGACCCTTGACTGTGACTGTACGTCCATCAAAAGTTACGGTGGTCTTTTCTGGTATTGCGATTGGTTTCTTTCCTATACGTGACATAGAAGTGTTGTTACCAGATGCTAAAGAGTACTTCGCCGCCGACCTTTTCCCTACGAGCCTCGTCATCCGAAAGGATACCTTTTGGAGTAGAGATAATGAGTGAACCGTAACCCTGTTTTACAGGAACGATTTCAGAGTAACCGCGATACACCCTTCGAGAAGGTTTTGAAACGCGTTTAACGTCTGAGATTCTTGGTTTACCATTTTCGTAATATGCGATGCCAGCTTCAATGGTCTGAGCATCTTTCTTTCCCTTCTTTGTAACACTCTTGATAAAACCTTTTTTTGCAAGTTTCTCAAGCACAGCGAACCTAAGGTTCGTGTCAGCAAAGGAAACGCATTCTTTTTTTGAAAGACCTGCATTCTTAAGCTGGATTATGAGGTCTGAAATTATATCGGTAGTCATATATGTTTTACCAAGAAGACTTTTTGATTCCGGGGATAAGACCGTCGTTTGCGAGCTCCCTAAAGCAGATTCGGCACAAACCGAAATCTCTCATGAAAGCGTGTTTTCGACCACAGCGGAAACAGCGACGTACAATTCGAGAAGAGTACTTTGGTTTCTTTTGTGACCGAGCGATGACTGATGTTTTAGCCATGTTTCGTAGATTTAAAAAATATTACGCACGCTTCATTGGGAAGCCGAGCTGTTCAAGGAATTCGACCGTTTGTTTTGGATCCTTCACGTTCGTGATGATCGATATAGCAAAACCAAACACATCTTTGAGTTCTTCTTCAGAAACTTCAGGGAAGATGGTGTTTTCCTTGATTCCAATAGTGTAGTTACCCATAGCGTCGACCGACGATCGCTCGAGTCCGCGGAAGTCCTTAGTACGAGGAAGTGCAATATGCACAAGCTTGTCAACAAAGTTCCACATCTTATCACCACGAAGGGTGATCTGATATCCGATTATCTCGCCTTCGCGTGATTTAAATGAAGCGATTGATCGCTTTGCAGCGCGTGCCGAGGACTTCTGCCCGGTTATCTTCGCAAGCCTATCGCCTACGAGAGCAACCTTTTTGGAGTCGTCCTTGAACTTACCAACGCCTGCAGAAACGACAACCTTCATGATGCGAGGCGCCTGCATAACATTCGTAAAACCATATGTCTTTTTCATGGCTTCGAATGCTGTTTTCTGCTTGTCCTTGACAGTATTCATGGATTAAATTATCTATAAAACTAATTACTTTTTCTTTGATACCTTTTTCTCTGCCCCAGCGAGAGCGACATTTGACGCATGGAGTGGCATTTCTTTCTCCACAGTCTGGCCCTTAGCACCCTGCTTTCGAGCGCGCTCGTGCTTCTTAACCTTGTTCACTCCTGAAACAATAACTTTGTTTTCCTGTGGAAGTGAACGTACAACTTCACCGGTCTTGCCCTTGTCCTTTCCTGCGAGGACGACGACCTTGTCTCCTTTTTTTACGTGCATGATATGTTCAAGGGTTAGATGATTTCCTGGGCGTGAGAAACAATTGTTTTGAATCCTGCTTCTGCAATTTCTCGCGGAATAGGACCGAAAACACGTCCACCGAGAGGCTCTTTTTTGCCTTTCTCAAGTATGACAACTGCATTCTCATCAAACCTAATATAAGAACCGTCCTTCCTACGAAATGGTTTAACCTGCCTAACCACTACCGCATGAAGAACATCCTTCTTTTTAACTGACTTACGGGGTTCGGCTTTCTGAACCGAAAGAACCACAAGCTCACCAATCTCTGCTGTGCGCTTCTTTGAACTGCCCAATACCTTGAAGATACGGCCAATTTTTGCGCCAGAGTTATCGGCGATATTCACGATCGAACGAGGTTGAATCATGGTTTTTTTTAATAAACGCTGACGGTTTGCAGCTTACAGGAAAGAAGTACATCCGCCCTGTAGGCTACAAACCAATCAACATTCTGTTACGCTATTGTGAAGTGTTTGTCCTTCGAAATAGGTGCGGTTTCAACAATGGTGACAACTTCGCCCATCTTCTTTGTGTTGCCTGCATCGTGAACCTTATATTTCTTCGACTTTGAGAAATATTTTCCGTACTTTTCGTGCTTAACAAAACGCTCAACGAGGACAACAATAGTATCCTTCATCTTGGTTGAAACAACAGTGCCGCTGAGGGTTTTGCCTTTCAATACCTTTATTTCCTTTTTCTTTGTAGTTTTCTTTTCCATTGAAGTTTACTTTGTTATCGACCTAAGCGCTGTCATAACGCGAGCAATATCCTTTCGAACCGTCCTACCTTCCTTCATGTTCTTGATCTTGCTACCCGAGACCCCGAACCTGAAAGCCCTGAGAGCTTCGCGTTTCTCTGTAAGAGTCTTCACGAGTTCTGCTTCTGATTTTTTCAAGAGTTCTTTCATAGGTTTATGCGATGAAATCGCGAGATACAACGGTAGAAGTTACGGGGAGCTTTGTGCCGCCCTTTCGGAGCGCTTCACGAGCAACCGCTTCTGTAACACCGTCGACTTCGAACATAACTCGACCTGGCTTTACTGGGACACAATATCCCTGTAAATCACCCTTTCCTTTACCGAGTTTTACTTCGGCTGGCTTCTGGGTATATGGCATGTCAGGGAAAATCCTGATCCACACCTTGCCGTTCTTACCTACTTCGCGAGAGATAACCTTTCGGGCTGCCTCTATCTGTTCTGAACGAATTCGGAAGAATGAAGTTGCCTTGAGACCAAATGATCCGAATGCAACCGTGGTACCTCGTGACGCAATTCCAATCTTTGATGGATTCTTGCGCATGACATGCCACTTACGATACTTAACTTTCTTTGGGAACATAGTAGTGAGAGTTAGGCTTTCTTGGCTTCTATCTTCTTCTTGAAGATATCGCCCTTGTAGATCCAAACCTTGATACCGATATCACCGTAAGTCATATGTGCCTTTTCACGAGCGAAATCGATGTCTGCACGAAGCGTCTGGAGAGGAACACGACCTTTTTTAAGTTCTTCCACGCGAGCCATCTCGGCACCGCCGAGTCTGCCTCCCAAGAAGACACGAACACCTTTGACATCCCTGTTCATCATGACTTTCTCAACAGTCTGTTTCATGACGCGCCTGAATGGCAAACGCTTTTCAAGACTTTCTGCAATCATATATGCAACAATTGCTGCATCTGACTCAGGTGAACGAATTTCTTCAATATCAATCTTGAGCTCCTGCTTTGCGTTTGCAATCTTGTTTTTTGCCAAGAATTCAACGATATCTGTGCGAAGCTTTGTTGCGCCTTCGCCTTGTCTGCCGATAAGGATACCTGGACGAGCAGTCTTGATGATGATGCGGAGAATTTTTTCACTTCGTTCAATTTCTACGCCACTGACGTAGAGACCACGGAAGCGCTTTGTAAAGAATTCACGGAGGAGAACATCTGCCTTGAGATTCTTTTGGTACGATCCGTTCTTCGAGAACCAACGTGACTTCCAATCACGAATGATGCCGAGGCGGTGTGAATATGGGTGTACTGTATGTGACATACGTTTATTTGTAGGGGTGTATTTAAGCCTTTTTATCTGCTACGGGCTTCTTTGCTGCGACCTTTGCCTTCTTTGCTGGAGCAGGAGCAACAGTCTCTTGCACTTCAGTTGCTACGACTTCAGTCTTTGTACCCTTTGTAGTTTTAGTACCAAGAGTAAGCAAGATATGACTTGTGTGCTTCTTGATTGGAAAGGCTGAACCACGTGAACCGGGCATATTACGCTTGAGCGTAATACCTCCATCAACACGACACTCCTTTACAATAAGACCATCGGTAGAAATACCCATGTTCTTTGCATTGGCAATTGCCGAGAGAAGAAGAGTTTCCAAAGGTGCCGCTGAACGCTTTGGGGTAACGGAAAGTGTAGAAAGGGCGTTTTCAACGCTCTTTCCAGTAATTGTATTGGCTACGAGGCGCATTTTGCGCGGTGCCTGCCTGAAATTTTTAAGAGATGCCTTCATGATTTTTTGGACGAAAAAGAACTGCTCTATTTCTTATCGCTAGTAGCAGCCTTTGCTGACTGTGCAGCAGCAAGCTCAGCCTCCTTCTTTTTGGTTTCGAGCTCCTTCTGCATCTTTCCACCGTGCTTAGTAAATTTACGTGTGAGTGAAAACTCGCCGAGCCTGTGTCCGACCATGTCCTCAGAGACGAGCACTTCTATGAAGTCCTTTCCGTTATGAACTCCAAATTTGAAGCCAACCATCTCAGGGCTGATCTCACATGCGCGCGACCAAGTCTTAATAACGCCAGCTTCCACTGGGCGTTTGCCTTCGAGCTTCTTAAGAAGACGAGGGTCTACATTCGGTCCTTTTGCTAGTGATCGTGCCATAAGTAATAAGTTTTTTTAAAGTTTGAATCCGACGGCGTTAGAGAAGACGCCTGGAAACAAAATGAGCCCCTACAGAGAGCTTGGGCACCATACTATCAGATATCTCCGAGAGGTCAAGGGGCACAAAAACGCCTTGTTAAGGCGTTTTACATGTTTCTCTACCTATTGCGCAATACAATTACCCAACGCTATCCAATATGTCCTTTAACTGTATTTTAATGTCTCTAAACTTTAGGCAACGAAATGGGACCAGGAGCCGGTTTTCGCATGCTTTCGTACTTTTTAAGGATCTCACCCTCCACCTCAGAGCGAGGGCGGCCGTAGGTGAGGTATGAAAGCTCTTTCAGTTGTGCGGCAAGCCCAGGGTTTCCTTTCTCTGGTTTTTCAAGACGGAAATTGAATGGCCGTGCAGGTTTTCCATTTGCGAGAATCTTTGCATACGCATTGAAGTTGTCGATATTCATGATGTCTTTTGAAGTGAAGACTGGAGCAAATTGCTTTTCAAAATACTCCGCGTCATCAACGCCAACACGAAATACTGCCATTGAACCCACGTTTCCAAACACTGCATTTTTTATTCCCTCATCAAGTTGCTTAGTAAACTGATGGGCAACATTGAGCGATAGCTTGTACTTACGAGCCTCAGAAAGGATTGTTGATATCGAATCAGTTGTCACGTTTTGAAACTCATCAATATAAAGGTAGTACGGAGGTATGTCTTCCCTACCAATCATATCAACTCGAGACAGAGCCGCCATCAAGATTTTGCCGACAATAATAAGACCAATAAGATTTGCATTAATATCGCCGAGCCTACCTTTTGAAAGATTTACAAGAAGGATTTTTTTCTTGTCCATCAAATCACGAAAGTTGAAAGATGATTTTTCTTGTGAAATAACAGGTCGCATGATGTCGTTTGCAAGAAAGTTGTCAAACTTTGAAACGATATATGGAACAATGTTTTGAAGGGATGCCTCACCGCCAGCCTTGTCCGCGATCTCTCTCCAGAATTGAATAACGAGAGGGTTTGTACATTTTGAGAGTTTAAGTTCGCGGAATGTTTTAGACGAAAGGACTCGTGACACATCAAGAAGGGTTGAACCCGTTGTAGGGTCTTCAATAGTAAGGAGCACCGCATTTCTAAAGTACTGCTCAAACATAGGACCGCCCGCTGTTTTCATATCAAACAACTTGTTGAAAATAGAAAGCATTTCGTTCACCACAAATGACTTCTGATCAGGAAATCGTATATCGTACTCGAGCATGTTCAAAGCCATAGGACGATCGGTGTATGCAGGATCAAAATATATAACATCGTTATATCGTTCAGGTGGTATAAGAGAGAGGATGTCCTGAATATCAGATCCGTGTGGATCAATCATACACACACCGTCGCCACGGCGAATATCCTGGAGAATCATATTTTTAAGAATTGTCGTCTTACCGGTACCAGTCTGACCGATTGTGTAAAAATGACGGAGTCTGTCTTCAGGCGATAGAAAAACCTTTGTCTCACGACCACGGTCGGTATTTGTACCAAGGAGCGTTCCTGATTGTGGTAAATCAAGTGGTGCAGGAGCGGTCACTGATTTAACAAGTTTTACCTGGGAGGTTGATACCCTTCCCGATGCTGGGAAGTGCATAAATGTTGTAAGCTCCTTAATCGATACCGGCATCTTTTCACCATGTGAAAATTCGCGATAAGTAAAATGTTCTATGAGCGCATCAAGTTTTCCACCCGATAGACGATTCCAAATGATTTTATTTCCAACGGTATTTTCAAATTGATTGAACGCAGATTCAACATCAGAAAGCATTCGTTCTGTTGCGGCAGTGTTTGCTGCAGATGCAACAAGACGTAAGTTGATTTCAACAATTGGAGACGACGCTTTGTTGTTCCACTCTTTGAGGACGACATCATCCGTTTTCTTTATTTCGTCTTTTTTTGGTGCACTCCCAAAGACTTCTTTGAAGATACGACCAACTTCAGCCGATGCACTTGTATCAAGTTTGTTGAGCGCATCTTTTACCTTTGTTCCACCCGCAATACTATCAATAGCCTTGCGATACGGCTTCATGTAACGATCACCGACTGGATTAAATACAATCTGCAGAGCAGCGCCTTCGCCTTCCTTTTGAATTTTTGAAAAACTATTGAGGAGCACATTTAAAGGATCGAAGTCGAACGACTCGTAGGTACGAATGGGGTAAATCGCCTCTTTTTTGAGTGATGCAATCGAACCTGACACAACGCCTCCTTCTGCAAAAATATTGTAGTCATCTTTCTTTTCGAGAACACGTGCATCAGGAAATATTGAAAGCACCTGCTTTTCAAACAAGTTTCTTTTTTCGTCAGGAATACTACAATAGAAAACAAATTCTTCGCTTTGATGGGCATTCGCAATCTCGAACGTCATAACCTCTTCATCTCGAGTTTTTTCATCACTAATAGAGAGCATTCCGGCATACAACTGTTCCATTGAGGAAACAAGTTCTTTCAAACTCTTTTGTGGCGCCTTATCACCAGATTCAGGAAGCACAATTTCATACAGAGTCGTATGGAGTTCACGCCACATCCTCGATTTTTGTTTAATGCCATGAACTTCAAATCCAGCTTTAATGTATTGAATAAGAAATCGGTGAAAATCATCAGCAATGTGTGGATCACGCATTTTCTCGACAATACCAAGAACATTTAAAACACCTTTCTCATGAACGAGACCGAGGAGCTCGCTCATCTTCACGTCATGCTCTTCAGGGGCGAGGTCAAGGACCACTGCATCTTGTTCATGGTGCTTCATTGCATACGTATCATGGAGAACCGTATGAGCAGGAGTACTCATGTATTGGCCGACACCCTCTCGGATAACATCCTCTCGTGGACGATCCTCATTTTTATTCTTGAGCGCCTCCTCTTTGCGCAGAACTTCTGCGCGAAGCCACTCTATCTCCTCTTCAGGAGTCTTAAACTTTTCTTTGGGTGTCTCTAAAAAATGCTCATTCATAGACACATTCTACCACGGAGGAATAAAAAATCGTCCAACACATGTGGACGATTTTTTATTCTGACCAGCGAGGAGCGCGTGGGCGAGTATTCTCGCACACAGCGTCAGAGCGACCAAAATCTCTTGAGCAAAGCGATTAGAGATTGGAAGTACTCTTGTGGTGCGCCGTCAGAACAAACTAGTTTATTCTTCTCATCCCACAAGCGTCAGCTTGTGGGATGAGAAGAAGTTTGCCATAAGCTCTGCTTATGACGGAAATGTGGCATACACATTTCCTTAATGAATACCCTGTGGTGTTAAGCCTGGGGTGGTTTATTTATTTTTTAAGCGATTGCTTGATGGCATGTATCTTTGAGACATCTTCAGCCTTGCGTCCCATGATACCCAATTTTTCAAGCTGAGATAATGATGTCTCAAGTTCCTTTAAGTAATCAACCATTATTTCATTTTTTGCATCGAGATATGAAAGGATTGTTGAAAGGATAACATCACCACGTTCCCTACTACCCAGAGAAAGTCCATTCACTATATTCTCTATCTCTTTACGAGCCTCGTCTTTTTTACCATCTTGAACAAGAGTATATATATCTTTCATAGATATTATGAGTTGAGGCTATTAAGTTTCACAATGGCTCTCTGTACAACAATTTTCTTTGCGTGACCATCGACTGTATCAGGAAATTTTCCTACAATCGTCTCAAGTGTTTCAACCACAAATGCCTGTACATGTTTCTTTCCTTCATGTGATCCGATCGATTTACGAACAGCGATATCAACAATGGATTTTTCGAAAGCCTCGAGAACTTTTGATCCCATCTTTATGTTAGCAACCGCCCTTTCGAGAACAGAGGATGCAACCGACAATGCTTGACCCTTAAGTCTCTCTTCCAAACTCTCCACATCAACATAGTCAGTATATTCAAACGACTTGTTTGCTTTAAGGGTTTTAAGGTAAGCGATAGCACTATCAATGTTGCCAATATCTTTTACAGAGGGGCTCTTTGTTGAAGTTGTCATGCCACCAACTTTTTGTTCAACTTTTTTTGCAACGAGAGATGCAAATGTACTTTCACCAATAATATCCTCAATAATTCGCTCACGTAATTCCGAGAGATTTGTTTGAAGTGCTTGATTTTTCTCGACAACATTAACGTGTGCATTCAATCCAGCAATACGAGATTCAATATCAGTTTTATTCGATATGTTATATTTTTCACGCGCTTCACGATACGCAGCATGCAAGAGGTGTGAAGGAGTGTTTTTGTTCTGAGAAGCAAGAAGCGATGCATCAGTTGGAACAGACTCTGTGCCAAGGTTAAGAGCACCCCACTTCATTTTCTCCCACATACGGCCAATGATATTAAAACCACTTCTCTTGTGCGCAAGCGCGAGAACTCCGCGTTCCCTCTTGAGCTCATCAAAAGTGTTTGATCCGGCAAACTGCTCGATACTTTGCTCGAGAGCGCTGACACCCTCTGTAACTGTTTTTGATGTTTCAAGGATGCGAGCCATCTTGAAAAGCTCTTCAGGATTTTCTAGAAGCTTCGCATTTATTGCTTCAGACACATCCTTTAAATCACCCGCCTCGATTTTAATACCAATTTCAGCTTCAACTGTTTTTCCGATGGTGCCCGTAATATCGGCAAGAATAAGGTCTCTTTTCTTTCGTGCCTCTATTCGAGTATATACCCACAAAGGATCATCCATATGAGAAGATGCTCCGGGATACTGTGACAAAAATTCAATAGTACCCTTTGCGTTAAGGGCGTCATCTATTGAAAAGTCACCCATATCGATTCCATTAACAGTAGAATCACGTACCTCGGTGTTTGCCTTGATTTTTGTACCCTCTGATGTTCCTGATGGAAAAGGGGGTGGTGTTGATTTTTTTAATACCGGAACAATTGGCGCCACTTCTGCTGCCTCAGCATCTTTAGTTGGTTTTCTTTCAGCAATACCACCCACTGCAGCTGGAACCACTTCATCAGGAGCTTTAACCTCCGGAGCAGGGGTTGCTTCTATAGCAATAGGCTTGGCAGCAACTTTTGCCTCAGACTCTTTTTCAAGCAACTCAATAACCTTCTCACGTATACCTAATACACCAAGAGACTTATTTTCTAAAGCTTCTGATTGCAGATTTTCAGAAAGTTTTCGAATAGCTTCAATTTCTGAAATGATATCCAATGCGTCAATGGAAACACCCGCACAATTAATGGTCTTGAAACCTTTAAGAACTGAAAAAAGTTCCTTAAACGTATCAGTGCTCCGAACCATATTCTCTCTTAGAAATTCATTGGCACCCCACGCAGATTCTTTTAATTTTGAAACAATAGTTTTACCAGTGGTCTTCTCGACTGATTCCCGAATTTCTTCGCGAGGAACAATCTCTGTCGTAAGAGGGGTTTTTGGAACTGTGGGACCTGGAACTGAAATGACCTCATCGGAAACTTTAGCTTCGTCTTCCACACTATCATATGTGAGATGTTCTACAGGTTCAGTACCTTCAATGTTTGATTCTTCTGTATCCTCTTGAGAAGACTTGTCAGTCTCAACACTTTCCAATGGAACCTCTGATGAAACATTATTGGTATTGGTTGACCCACCCTCAACAAGCAGACCTGATTGGGCGGCTGTTTCCTTTTCTGCCTTTTTGATTTTATTTTCTTTAACCCTCAATCTAGCGGCGTCATTCTCTGTAAGATTCGCCTCATGCAACGTTTTTTTTGCTTTTTGAATTGGAGTAAAGACCGTAGCCCTTTTTGCCCTTTTTGCTTTTCTTTCTTCTTTCTCCGCTGCCTCTTCTTGTGCCAAGGCATCTACAAACTCACCAAACTCGGTAGTAGAGAGAGTGGTTTGCGGATCTTTGAGTGATTCGAGTCTGTCTTTGGGTGATTCATTCATAAAAATAGTATAACAAAAACGTATTACTAATACGACTTTAACTTTTTTGATTATATCACACAATATGCTAAAAAGCAATATTCTTAGCGCAAAGGCCCTCGCCTCGTAATACCTACCACACAAGGTTTAGATTAGAATATTGTCTAAACTGCTTCAATCCGTAGTGCCCTAGTACATTAAAAAACACCCTCAAACATTTTAATGTTCAAGAGTGTCTCGATTATCAGTGATGGATCACTGATATGTATACAGCCTCATTTGTTTCTGAAAAATGAACCGAACCAGGCTTACTCCTTACGAAAAGAGAAGAAAATTCCTGTTGTGTTGCAAAGGGCTTGCCACTATTGTTCTTAACAGGCTTACCATTCTTGAAAGCCAACGCGACACGCCATGACATATGTGCTTGGCGCCACGTGCGATCCTCATCTTTGTCTGCATGCAAGAGGTTAATCTCCCAATCAGACCCTTCTTCAACAAGAGGCTTAAAAGTGTCATTAGGAATCCCGGAACACTCCATGACTTCCGATGTCCCATCAGAATGAAAAACAGTTAGACGCACTGCCATCGCTTCCCCCTCCTGTGGATTGACTGAGCTTTCACTGTTGTATTTTTAGGAAGAGATAGCCCAGGAATACCAACGGCACTACTCATTGAATCAGAGCGATCACCTGTATCCTCCGACACAGGAACTTCCTCTGTGTTTCCAAATAAACTACACCCAAGAATAGCAGCAAGATTCTTTGCTTCTTCAGGACTCATATCAGGCATGGTGATACTGGTTGAATGTGGTTGTTGTAATGAATGGCGATATCAACCATTCATCTATGTGAAAAAACTATACCGATGAAACATTAACAGTATGGAAAACAGGAGTCAACACACGCCATCACTAGAACCAATGTCTATATTTAAGAAATTAAAAGCCTGCTGCGCAACATGCCACAGCAGGACTATTTTTACTCCCTCAGGGAACCGAAATAGACGGCGTACTTACCATCTACTATTCCGCCCTCAACAAGCCCTTTCGTGCGAGTTTTATAGGCTTCGGATCCTACAAGGAACACATATGTGTCATGAGGAATCACCACAATGACACCATCACGCTCGAGCACCTTCGCCTCTTGTGTGATGGTATTGTGGATCTTTTTTGAAAGATCTTGACTGATCATTTTTTTATAATATCATACTATAGTAATATAGTCAATTATTTTACAAGTTTTAATTGAGCGGCAAGCTTCATTCGTGTCTCCTTGTGATTCGCCTTTGCCTTTCGAAGCCAAGAAACTACTGCGGCAACATGCTCCAACTCCTCATCCCGTGTAAAATCCTGTGTTCTGTAACGGGCCTTTCCAAAATCAATTATAATCGGTTTTTTTGACTCAAAATCGATCATTATATTACGATTTGTAACGTCCTGGTGAAAAAGTTCTTTATCGTGGAGAATGTTAAACGCTTTTTTCAAATCAACCTCTATTGCATCAATATCAAGGGTACTTAAAATAGCATCGCCATCCTCAGACAAAATAAGATCTTGCACACTCTTTCCTGGTATTTTCTCCATAACAAGCACATCAACTTTTTCACAATAATCATACGGTACTTGTTCACCAAGTTCCCCATCCTCTGACCACTCACAATGTTTCATGCAACGAACATCTGGGACCATGTATCCAAAACCAGCATCCTCTAGGATTTTTCGGGCGATTATTTGAAACCCCGCCTCATCAACAAGCGAATTCGTTTCAATAAAATTAACACCACGGGAAACAAACAACCTTTTCTGGGCGGAAACTTCTTCAAAATAATCTTGAATTTTCCTCATCGCTTTAAGTTCAGGTGTAAGCAAGTAGTATGCCTTTCCCCTTACTTCAACAGAAAGAGTCTCCCAAGACATTTTGAGGCAAAGTTTGCTTGGACCAGTTGTGGTAACAACTTCAACAACCCATCCATCATTTCCCGCACCAATAAAACCCTCTGACCTTAAAAGCACTGCCTCATGTGTTTCTCTCACTTCAGGCGCTTTGGTTGGGTCAGTTTCAAGTCGTTCAAATACAGACGATGGTTTATTGAGGGCAAAATCTAGGTTCAATTTTTCATCATCAACAACAGGGCGATTAAATGCTTCATATTCCATGCCTGCCATTATACAACACAAAACCCGCCATGAAGCGGGTTTTGTGTTTTTATAGAGCAGATAGGAGAAAGAATTACTCGCCCTTGCTTGCCTTGCCGACCTGGCGGCGTGAGACAATAAATACGTTTGAGTACTTCTTTGGAGCACGAGTCTTTTGACCCTTTCCTGCTGGCTTTCCCCAACGAGTCTTCAACCTTCGAAGACCACGACCCTGACGTCCTTCACCACCACCGTATGGATGGTCACAAGGGTTTTGAGCGGTACCACGGACAGTTGGACGAATACCCAACCAACGTGAGCGACCTGCTTTACCCGAGTTGACGAGCCAATGTTCATCATTTGAAACCTGACCAATAGTTGCGAAACACTCAGCGTGAATCTTTCGAACTTCAGTTGAAGGCATCTTGATATGTGCATATCCACCATCGAGAGCGATGAGCTGTGCGAACACACCTGCACCACGAGCTACTTTTGCTCCACCCATAGGGCGAATCTCAATGTTGTAAATGTATGCACCGACAGGGATTTTCTTCAAAGGAAGTGAGTTTCCTGCTTCTACAGGAGCATTTTCTCCCGCAATAACAGTGGTACCAACAACGACCCCTTTTGGAAGAAGTGTGTAGCGCCTTTCACCGTCCTTATATGCGAGCACTCCGATGAAACCTGAACGGTTTGGATCGTACTCGACTGACTTTACCACTGCTGGTATATCGCGTTTATCGTACGTGAATGTAACATCACGATAGAGTCGCTTGTGACCACCACCCTTGTGGCGAACAGTAATGCGACCTTGGGAGTTTCGTCCCTGATCACGCTTCCTACCGAAAGTGAGAGCTTTGATTGGATCTTTTGAAGTAATGTACTTCTTGAAATCAATCGTCTGCATCCCACGACGGCTTGGACTTGTAGGTTTGTAGGTTTTCATTAATTGTCTTGCGCCGGAAGATCAATTCCAACCGGCGACTTATAATTATTCGGACCCATGCACACATCGAAACACGTGCACGCCCCGGATTTAAATAAACTCTATCTTGTCTCCTTCTTTGAGGTAGACGTACGCCTTCTTGCTTCCTCCTGTCTTGCCGGCCTTTCCACGAACGAAACGAGTTTTTGGCTTGCTGTTCATAATGGCGACTTTAACTGGGGTAACTTTGAAGATGTCTTTGATAGCTGCTGCAACAAGTCCCTTGTTTGCAGACTGTGCGATTTCAAACGTATACACATTTGATCCCGAGAGCACACCTGCCTTTTCGGTGATGTGCGGACGAAGGATGATTCCTGAAAGACCCTTCGACGGTGCCGATGCTACAACAATTGCTTTCACCTCCGCTTTTGGAGCTTCTGCTTTTGTTGCCTTCTTTGCACCTTTTTTGATTCCTAGAAATGCCATGGCTGTTTACTTTGCGAGCTTGGTTTTAAGGATCTCGAGTGCTGCCTCTGGGTTCTCAAACACAACAAAGGTGTGTGAGAGAAGATCAAGAGGGCTCAAGTTACGAGCTTCATCGACGACGACGGAACCAATGTTCCTAAAGCTCTTTTCTACTGCATCGTTCTTCTTTGAAAGCGCGATGAGAGCCGCATTGTTTTTCTTGGTTGCGAGCTTTTCCAATCCCTTGACCTTTGAAAGAGCAACGAGTGCTGCTTTTGCATCTGCGGTCTTAGGTGATTTCATTGATGCATCATCAAGGAAGACAATTTCACCTTCTGCAAATTTCTTTGAAAGAATGATGAAGAACGCCTTTGACTTGAGTTTCTTGTTGATCTTGCGATCAAAATTTTTGTCATTTCGAGGACCGTGTGCAACACCACCACCAACCCAAAGTGGAGACCTGGTTGATCCGTGACGTGCGCGACCTGTTCCCTTTTGCCTCCAAGGCTTCTTACCACCACCCGAGACTTCTCCACGAGTTTTAGTATGAGCGATTGGCTGACGTGCGCTTGAGCGCATTGAATTGACGACCTGGTAGACAAGGTCAGCGTTCCAAGGAAGTGCGAACATTTCCTTTGGGAGCTTTACCTTACCAGCTTCCTTTCCTGTTGTTTTATATACGAGTGCTTCCATGGTAGTGCGTATTATTTAGATTCTATGGTTACAAGCACGCCGCGAACGCCTGGAAGAGATCCCTGGAGAACGAGTTCATTCGTCTCTGGGAGTACCTGGAGAACTTTGAGGTTCATGACCGTAATCATGTCACCACCCATTCTACCTGGCATTCTCTTACCTTTTGGAACGCGACCGCTACCGCCACGACCTGGACCGCCGATTGATCCAACTTCGCGCTCAGAGTGCTTCTGACCGTGAGTACGTGGACCACCTTTAAAGTGGTAACGCTTCACACCACCCTGGAATCCCTTTCCCTTTGAACGAGACCTGACTGCAACTTTGTCGCCCAAGATAAACTGTTCAACAGATACCTTGTCACCGACTTTATATGTTGCTGCCTGCTCTGCGCTCACACGGAACTCAGCGAGGTGACGGAACATGCCGAGACCTTTTCGCTGACCTATTTCTGCCTTGGTAAGGCGCTGCTCCTTTTGGATGCCATAGCCAACCTGAACGGCGTTGTACCCGTCAGTTGCAATTGTTTTAATAGCAACGACAGTAACCGGTTCAACCGAAAGAACGGTTGCCGGGTAGGATATGCCGGCCTCGTCAAAGACCTGGGTCATTCCCTTTTTTGTGCCGAGGATGAATTTCATTGTCCTCATTGTTTTCATGCAGCGGGTGGCGACACAAGTTGTCCACCATGCACTCAATGACTCGTTGTAAACAGCCTAAGACGCTCGAGTCGGCCACAAGAGCCTGTTTTTTCAAACAAAACTCTTGTGACTGGCGCCCTAAACGCAAAAAGCAGTTTCCTGCTTAGTGCCGAGGATACTACAGTAAAAGTATGAATATTGCAAATAGCGTGAGGTATTGCAGGGGCGCCTGATTACAGGCGCCCCGACTCTTTAAAAAAACCTATCCTTCTTGGAAGCAACATTTATAAACACACCTTTCCGTTTGCGTCATATAAAAAGGGCCGTCGCGCTACGCGCAACGGCCCTCGAAAACTAATTAAAGAACAATCTCACTCCTTCTCTAAAAACTTCTTAAATCCCGGGAAGTCTGGGTAGAACGTTTGAGGAGCGCTGTGTAACCGAGGGTCTTCGCGGTACCGTTTGTGGTACTCACGTTGACTCTTGATCCCAAGCTTCTGCGCTGCAGCGGATGCTTCAGCACAGATGGTGTAGAAACCGGTATTAAGAAAGGTTTTAAATCCTGGGAAGTCTGAGTAGAAACTCCAAGGATTACTCGGTAATCGAGGGTCTTCGCGGTACCGTTCCGGATACTCAGTGGAAATCTTGATCCCAAGCCCTTGTGCTGCAACGGATGCTTCTTTCCAGGTTGTGTATGGATTTTGAATCCGAGTCTTTCGACCAGTGTTCAAAAACACACTCCACCCCGGGAAGTCTGGATAGAATTGCCAAGGAGTGCTTGGTAATCGAGGGTCTTCGCGGCATCGTTTTTGATACTCAGAATAACCCTTAATTCCAAGCCTATTTCCTGCAACACCAGCTTCTTTCCAAGTTGTGTATGGATTTTTAACATACGCTTTTCGACCAGTGTTCAAAAACACATTCCACATCGGGAAGTCTGGGTAGACCACATCGGGAGCACTCGGCAATTGAGGGTCTTCGCGGTACCGTTTCTGATACTCGATAGAACTCTTGATCCCAAGCTTCTGTGCTGCAGACCCGGCTTCTTTCCAGGTGTTATAAAACAGCCTTTGCTGACGGGTAGATGTAGTAGTCACAATAAAACCTCTTTTTGGTTTGGTTGTTGAGTGATGAGTGGTGTCTCTACGTTGTTTTAAAACGTATATAAACCACGGTTTTGTGAAAGAAAATCCGGTTGTGATATTGGCATATAAAGTGGTGTGTGTCAACCGGTGTGTTGACTGGATTTATGGAGGCACTTCCTTTTTTTTTCCTTTCTATTAAAAACCAAATAAACCCTTGGTAATCCCGAGCAAAAAAATACCTCAATGAGCTAAAACAAAAAAACTCCCTTGCGGGAGTTTTTTTGTTTTAGCTCATCTTGACGTCGATGTTGACGCCAGAAGGCATATTGAGATTGGTGAGAGCCTCGATGATCTTCTGTGTAGGATTCACGATATCAATCAAACGCTTGTGGACGCGCATCTCGAACTGTTCTCGCGCATTCTTGTACACGAACGACGAACGGTTGACTGTATATTTCCTGATATCTGTTGGAAGAGGAACCGGACCCAAAACCTGTACATCGTACTTTGTTGCAGTATCGATGATCTGCTTGACCGAAGCATCAAGAACTTTGTTCTCGTATGCACGGACGCGAATGCGAAGCTTTGGCTCTACTGCCGCTGCTTTTACCGCCACTGGTTTTTTTGTTGCTGTTGCCATGAAAGTACTCTGTTGAATTAGGTACCGACCACACTACCCGAGAAAGAGTCATAAGTCAACTCTCTCACGGTTGCGGGCAAGATCACTACCCTAAAACGGGTTATTTTATGATCTTTGTAACGACACCTGCACCAACGGTCTTGCCACCTTCACGAACTGCGAAGCGCTGCTGTGCTTCAAGAGCAATAGGTGAAACGAGCTTGACGGTGAAGGTAACGGTATCACCAGGCATAACCATCTCGACACCTGGATTAAGGGTTACATCGCCAGTAACGTCAGTTGTACGGACGTAGAACTGTGGCTTGTAGCCCGAGAAGAATGGGGTGTGACGACCACCTTCCTCCTTCTTCAAAACGTAGATTTCAGCTTCGAACTCTGTATGAGCGATAACTGAACCTGGCTTTGCAAGAACCTGTCCACGATGAACAGCATCTTTTGCAGTACCACGGAGGAGAACGCCGGCGTTGTCACCTGCGATACCTGACTGGAGCTGCTTGTTGAACATTTCGATACCAGTGATGGTAGTCGTAGTGGTGTCATGCATACCAACAATTTCAACGGTATCACCAACCTTGACCTGACCACGCTCGATACGACCGGTAACTACTGTTCCACGACCTTCGATAGAAAAGATATCTTCGATAGGCATAAGGAATGGCTTGTCGGTTGCGCGTTCTGGCATAGGAATGTAAGTATCCAATGTTGTCATAAGATCCTTAACCTTCTTTGCCCATTCGTCTGTGTTGTCCTTTGCTTCAAGAGCCTTCAAAGCTGAACCACGGATAAATGGAGTAGTTGTACCATCGAAACCGTATTTAGTAAGGAGACCACGAACCTCTTCTTCAACGAGGTCAATCATATCCTTGTCCTCCACTGCGTCACATTTGTTCAAGAAGACGACGATACGAGGAACACCAACCTGCTTTGCAAGGAGGATATGTTCACGTGTCTGTGGCATAGGTCCGTCAATTGCTGAAACGACGAGGATGGCACCGTCCATCTGTGCCGCACCAGTGATCATGTTCTTGATATAGTCAGCATGTCCTGGGGCGTCGATGTGTGCGTAATGACGTGCATCTGATTCATACTCAACGTGAGCAAGAGAAATGGTAACGACTTTGGTTGCATCACGAACAGTACCGCCCTTTGCGATATCTGCGTAAGCTTTGATTTGTGCGAGACCGTCACGAGCCTGTGTTGCGAGGATCGCGGTAGTAAGAGTGGTCTTGCCGTGGTCGACGTGACCGATGGTGCCGACGTTTACGTGCGGCTTTGTACGATTGAATTCTGCCATAGTTTTTTAAGTTATTGAGTACGTATCCAAGACCTACGCGCGAGAACGACTGCAGATCATGAACCCGTACCTATAAGTGCTTAATTGCTAATAGGTACTTAATAAACTTTTCGATTAGGGAAACTAATCACGAGAGTGACGTTTCAATTTGAAAAGAGCGCTGTTTAAAACGCGTACGCAAAATAATAGCAAAGCGTACGCGCAAGTCAATAAAAAATACTCTTTTTGCAATGAAAAAAGAGTGAAACTGTAATAAAGGGGAATGTGAAAAAGAGGTGGCCAAAATGAAGGACAAAAGGACACATTCCAAACAATGGCTTTGGTGTTTGTTTTTAGATTACAGGTTGGAAAGAATCGCTGGAAACTCTTCCAAGGTTTTAATACGGTTCCCTATCGTTTCTTTTTGATTCCATGGCGCATCGAAAACGATTGGATGTACACCGTTTTCTTTTGCAGAGACAAGATTCCATGGCTCATCATCAACAAGACAGATTGCGCCCATTTCTTTGCACACCTCCCCTTTCGGCTTCTTCCCCTCTGGAAAATCACGAGCAAATATAATACGTGAAAACATATTTGGAACATACGTGTTCACCCACACATACAGGGATTCTTTAAATTCAAGCTCACGATTTGTGAGAAGTATCAATTCGTAATTTACATGAAGTGCACGTAAAACATCAACCAAACATGGTGTTGGTTGAAGGGTTGAAAACGTACTGCTTGAAAAATAGTCACCCCATAATCCAAGCTCCGCATCACGAGTAACACCTAAAAAAGTTGCGACATCAGAAACAATGTCTTCATATCGGAGAAATGTTTTATAGGTCGCATTGTACCAATCAACAAAACCACGGGTGGTATAGAGGAGTGTGTCGTCAAAATCAAAAACAATAACTGGCTTCTTCATATACCAAAGAGTATCGCACAGAAATAAAAAAACCGCCCCCTTGTTAGGAGACGGTCTTGCTTCTGACGTTCGATTCAGAATCAGAAAGCAACTATTGAGCCTGGACCATCCTTTGTTGCGAGGAAAGTGTCTGGGACGTAAGTCATACCAAGTGCTGACTCAAGACGAGCTGTAAAGACTTGTCCTGCGACAATTCCTGCAGTGTTTGAGGTGAACGAGGCTTGAGCTGTGAAACGAGCACAATTATTTTCAGAAATGGTGTAAGGAGCTTTTGAACCTGCGGCACCTGAAACTGGCTTCTCGAAGACGGCGGTTGATGTTGAAATCAACACACCGTTACTGTAGATACCAATAACAAATGCGTTAGCAGGGATTGAGAGGTCCGCACCTGCTGCCTCGACATCAAAGGTGAATGACGCCGCGTAAGTGGTGGCTGACCGTGAACCTAATGGAACAGTCTTTGAAAGAACCGGGGTTCCAACGAGGGTGAAGATAGGACCTGAATTTATTACGGTAAAAAATTCACCGAAAATTGATTCACATACCACCGTCACACCACCCCGCCCACTCTTCGCCACCACTTTATTTATGGCGGGGATAAAAAAGGCGGGGGTGGGTGTTGCGCCACGAACATCAAACTTGATCGCAAGTAGCATTGTAGAATCTTTTGCAACCCTCATCCTGAGATTTGTGAAGTTTGCAACGCCTTTTGTAATAGGCGTATTACCCACTTCAGTTAAACCATTGAATATGTATCCAGTTGTGAGCATACCTGTTGCAGTACCGGCGACACCAACACTGAGACCAGTGACTTCAACGTCACCATCCACAGCCTTCACATTTATTGTAAAAGCCATGGCTTTGTCTGCCTCATTTTTATCTGCACCAGAGGAGGCAATAATGACCTGTTCCCCTGATGGGAAGACACCATTCGTTATAATTATCGAGGGTTGCGCCCGCGCAGCATAACAAGTGGCGCTCAGGGCAAAACTGCTCATCAACACAAACAATAAACTGAAACGGTTGTTGATCTTCATGAATTTTCTTTCTCTATTTGCTCTATTTGGGTTTGCTTCAAAGGACAAATAACTGTGGCATTAAGCCATAGTCATTTCATAACAATATAAGCATATTTAAAAAAAACCGTCAAATTTTCCGTAATGGTTCAATAGCTTGGACGGACTTCAGGTAATATCAAGAATATGCCATACACACAAAACCACCTCCCTCTCTCAGGAAGTGGTTTTGTGTGTAACGCTTAATGAGAGATTGTGGAGATAGTGAAGCTTCCACTTGCTCCAATTTGACGCTGTGAAGTGATTCCTTTTTTAGCAGAACCCTCATATAAACTTCGACTTGGAGAAGTTATGTACGTCATATTATCTGGAATGGTTGCTCCTGCATGTTTCGCTGCAGCACAGAGGCATGAATCATCTGTGTAGTATAAGGTTTGATTCCCCACACCTGACCCCCCCACTACACGTGGGCGCAACTGTTCTTGGTGTCGAGGTTGGGTTTGAAAACAGCAAAAGGCCGGCACGCTTCGCGTGCCGGCCTTTGTTGTAAAAGCTTCTTCTTAATGAAATCAATTCTCTTTTCGAGTTTGATTGCTTGTTGCACTTTTGCGACAAGTTCATCCTTTACTGTTTTTTTGAGATCCAACCCAGGGTGAAGGTACGGGTGATGTCGGAGATGGTGCTGATATTATTTGCTGTTTATTTTTTGAGAGATTTGTAGGAAATGAAGAGTAAGGAGAAGATTAAGTACAACACTGAAAAACCCATAGCGATTATATCTTTCTGGATACGTAAATAAGCATCTCCCCCATGCCATGGAACAAAAATCCCTATAAGTAAATAAGTAAAGTTTTTTTCCAAGATTCAAAAACATTATTTTTTAAGAAATACATAACGAGAACGGGAACAAAGGTAGTTGCCCCTATTATAAGCAACAGAATGGAATAATTTTTAAGACTTAAACATTCACTAATCCACTCAATTTTTCCATTCCTGCAGGATAAAAAAAGAAAATGGTTAATATCCTTTTGTAGTACAAAACTTGAACTAAGTGCACCGACAAGCGAAATTATCATCGCCCTCTTTTTCGTTAACCAATCCATTTTTAATATCATATGTTTAGTTTTAGTTGTTAATAAGCCATTCAACATCCTCTTTAATCACGTTGTACGCCTGTTCATTAATTTTTGATCGCTCGTAAGCTTTAAGGTCGAGAAGGAGTGCCTTTGCAAGGGTTTTGTCTATTCTCTCTTCGGTGTGTTCAATGCGCCTCTCTACCTTCTTCCCTTTCTTGGTTTCTGTAATGATATCAATCTTTGTCTCAAGCTTCACCATCTTTTCAATCTTTTTAATGAGGATGTCTTTGATGTTTTCTTTAGTGATCCAGCCCAAGATGAAGGTACGATTGATGTCGGAGATGGTGCTGATATTATTTGCTGTTTATTTTTTGAGAGATTTGTAGGAGATAAGTAAGATCGAAATTAATGAATATACAATCACTCCGAAAAACGATACCGTTTCTCTTTGAAGCCAAATCAGCCCATCACCTTGAGTTGGCACAATTAAGTAAATAAGTAAATAAGTAAATAAGTAAATAAAAGTAAATTTTTTCCATTTCTCAAAACCATTATTCTTAAAAAAAATAATGGAAAAAATACACACAGGAATAGTTATAGTAAATAGGTTAAATATTCTATCATCGAGACAGCAAAACTTTTCATATGATGAAGGCAATCCAATTTCTCGACTGTAATACGAGAGAAAAAATATACTCAGACTTATAATCCCAAAATATAACACTTTTTTTCTCGTCAACAACCCCAACACTTTTTCTATATATTTCATATTAGATTAAATTTTAATAATTAATGAGCCACTCAACATCTCCCTTGATAAGGGTATATGCTCGTTCATTAATCTTTGATCGCTCGTAAGCTTTAAGGTCGAGAAGAAGTGCTTTTGCTAAGGTTTTATCTACCCTCTCTTCAATTCGTTCAATATGCCTCTCTGCCTTCTTCCCTTTCTTGATTTCTGTAACGATATCAATCTTTGTTTCAAGCTTTACCATCTTTTCAATCTTTTTAATGAGGGTGTCTTTGATGTTTTCTTTAGTGATCCAGCCCAAGGTGAAGGCACGGGTGATGTCGGAGATTGTCGAGGAGGCGGTGGCGATGATGCGGAATGACGTACTTGCTGAAGAGGTGTTTCCACCCATATCAGATACAGAGGCTGAAACCATTGTCGTTCCAAGTCTTTGGAAGAAGAGGTCGACTGAATTGTCTGCAACTTCCCTACCATTTACAGTAATTGTGGTTGAAGCAACACCTCCGTCATCAGTTGAAGTAATAGAGAGCGGAATGGTGTCGCTATGGGTGTAGATCAATTGATTTGGAGTTGTAATAACAACTACCGGAGAAATGGTATCAATGGTGAACGTGAGCGTTTTTGTCTTCTCTTGATTACCATTGTTATCGAGAGAGTAATATTGAATCGTTGTCGTTCCTTGAGCAGTGATAAGAAGAGGAGAAGTCGTGCTGTAAGTATTCCATGTAATTCCTCTATCGAACGAATAGGTAGTCGAAGCTACACCCGAAGAAACCTCGCCCTCTTTCATAGGATCATCTGCGGTGAAAGTAATGGTTACAGGAGAAGTGTAGAAACCATTCATACCAAGGGTTCCATCTGCATTTACTGTGATCGTTGGAGAAGTAGTGTCATAGACCGTTACACCACTTTCATTGGCTTTGAGAGATATATCAGGTGTACCGTCACTGTTTTGATCGATAAACAAGGTTGAACTACTTACAGAGAATAGAGAAGAAACGTTTAGAGTTACTGTTGTTGAGGTGGCACTTGGTATAGATTCAAAAGTAGTTGATGCAATCACAGCGTTACCGGCCTGTTTCTCTACGTCAAAGTCAAAACTACCACTTTCATAGCCTTTCATAGTTACGGTGTACTCGAGACCCGCTGGAACCGAGAGGAATTGCACTTCCCCGTACTGTTTGTAGGTTACTCCTGGGATTTCTTCACGCACTTTTCCTGTTACAGAATCAAGTCCGGTATAGCGACCAGATGAGTCGGTGATGCCGAGGGTTAAAGGTGAGTGGAGGGTAAAGTGGAGGCGCTCGCCATCTGATATGAGGGTTTGTGTGGAATTGACGACGATATTTTCAGAATCACTAAATGGAGAGTTGTTGATTTGGGATTTGATGAAAGTACGGAGGTTTTGAATTTCGAGGATGTCTTTATGAACTCTTGAAAACAAATTCTTATCTGAGTAAGTCTTCAAATCCACCCACCACCTCTCTACATTTGGAGTCGAAGTCGACATCCAAAGAGCGCTCGGCACCACAACCGTACCGTCACCATCAACAACATTCCTGAGCTTTAAAGATAGTCTGCCAGTGTTGGTATAATCAATACCAGCAAGCGTTTCCTCTCCCCATCCCGCGACTTGGACTACTTTTGTGGTTGATGCAGGAAGCCAATTGTCGAGCACAGAGTGAACGGTCTCGGCCATGTTATAGAGGGCACGATTACCCGTGGCAGGGTATGTGGTGTCTGCGTAGGTTGGAATTGCTCGCCCCTCATCATTTAAAACATATCGCTTGAATTCATCTTCATTTGAAATGAACATTCCATACTGTAATAATTGTCGATCAAAAGCATGAGTATTTTGGAATGACACTACTTTATCAACCGCAAAACCAGGATCGACGATACTAAAATAATCAGATGATGGAAGGAGGTTATAGGCAGTTGGCATATTTTTTGCAAGGTCACGCGAGCGAGCGTTGATCATAACGCTACCCCAGGGACCCATACTTGTTCCATGAAGCAAAGCAGTAAGACCCTCCGGAGTCCCCACCTGTGGTACTGCAACAAAAATTACCTTGTCTATTTTGTTATACAGAGGATTGTTCGTGTCTTTGAGTTTTTGAATAAGGGCTTTTGTAACAAAACCACCATTTGAGTGTGCGACAATAGCGACCTTGCCGGTTCGAGACGATTTTTGAAGCTGTTCCAATTGCTTTACTATATAAGATTGTGAAAAATCCTGTGGCGTTGCGTACGATAGATTGTCTTGGGTTGATGTGGCGCCGTTCGTTACGATATCGTTAAGAGAGAGGCGCCAGTCATAAGGAATGAGGGCGTAATCATGAATAATGCCATTGGTTCCGTCTCCTTTCCATGTACGTAAATCATTAATGAACGATTCATAAATATTTGAGCCATACACATCATCCACAATACCCTTTTCATCTACCTCCCCCTCTTTTCTCAACGTATCATCCTTGATGTATATCACATTATTACTTTTTCCAGTCTCATCCAAAGAGAGTTTTGCTTGCAAAGAATCACCGCTTGAAACCCACAGCTCTTTCTCCTCGCTATCATACAAACGTGATCCCATGATTCCAGGAAAGAACATGATGTTTGAGTTGCAGTTTTCGGTACACAGAGGATTAGACACTGTTTTGGTCACACCTCGTAAATAGAAAGACAGATCAGAAATCGTTGAACAAGGAACAGCTTGTCCATTGGAATAGTTTAGACGGTAACATGCACCATCAACCTTATCTTCAGAGCTCCCGTAGTAAATCGGTAAAATGTTAAGCAAATTATTACCCCTCACTCTAAAAAAGTAGTATTTTGAAGGGTTAAAAATAATAGGGGGAGTATAAAAATGTTGAGTGCTTGTAGAAAGACCACTTGCCTCACCTGATACATCAGAAAAAATGATCGTGCAACCACTTCCAGGACCTATTCCTCCCAAAAGAGGCAACCCTGCATACGTATCATTTTCACACTCAAATAAATCAATAACTGGTCTTGAGCCATAGTAAATAGCAGCAATATTACTTGTTGTAATATCAATCTGAGTAAGTGTTCCCGACAGATTTGTCCCCAATGTTTGGGCAGCATAATCTATATATTCTGATGTGCTATCTACGGAATTAGAGTGCCCTGGATACCCCTCTTTTGTAGGAGTAAACGTAACACCGACATCTTTCGTACGTAATGTTGTAGACCCATACACCAAATCTATGTGCGCATAAAAAGTCTGCGACTGGGTTGTTTTTGTGTTCGCAACTTCAGGAAATTGCCATACATTTGTGGACACCCCAGAAGTAGTAGCAATCACTGGACTACCCGAAAAGACAAGATTTTCAGAAGAATCGGAGATAGTGAAATGTACCCAAGCACCCATATCCTTCGGCGCAATATATGTCTCAACTAAAGCAGTTCTAGTTGTCGTACTGACATTAAAAGAAATAAACTTAGATGGGGCAACTTCCACAATACGCATGGGTTGGAACGCCATCGAGTGTTCATTCTGTCCCGTTGCATAATTAGCAAGCGCAACAAAAACATCATCAGTAATACCGTCTATTGAACTAGTGTTATCTGAAAAAGGAATCTTATCTCTCCCCCGTGTCACAATCGTACGGTACCCATTCCGTGAAAATTGTATATTGACAAAATAGTAATCAGTTGGATTCCAATAGGAACTCGTGAGATCTGCAGAACCAACCGTAAATGCACCTATACCGGGTGGCACCGTTGGATCATCACCAAAAAAATAAAGGTACGGCGGAAAACTTGCCCATGATTGTTGTCCGTGCGTTATGGTATACGACAAGTGAAGATACTCATCAATATACTGGGCTTGATAATTTTCAAGACCTTTATACCCGTCAACCTCAGAACTATCACCAAAAGTAACCCGTGATTTATAATCAACCACGTACGGATTATTAACCTCAGCACCAACGTTACCGCAAAGAAAAAACAGGAAGCTAACCAAAATTAAAAACAAAGTAGTGCGAATACGTTTAAATATATCCATATATTATACAAATAGTTTCGGAGGCTATTTTAACACGAGTCACCGCCAACGCAAAAAAAACACCAACCTAAAAAGTGGTGCGTTTGCGTTTTGGGTGCAAAAAAAGCGCTCTGTTCTGGCGATTACCTACTTTCGCCCCGAAGGACTATCATCGGCACTACAACGTTTCACTGCTCTGTTCGGAATGGGAAGAGGTGGTGCCATTGCGTCGAATCACCAGAACACAGCGCTCTTTGAGCGTTTCCTTTTCGCGGAAAAGCGGGCAAGGTATCGCAATAAGCAAGTATAAACTTGATATTGATTCATAGATTTCCTAATAAGAATTGAGCAATTAGTACTTCTCGACTGAGTATATCGCTATACGTACATCTGAAGCCTATCAACCTAATAGTCTATTAGGGCTCTTAACGATTACTTATCTTGTGGTGGGCTTCCCGCTTAGATGCTTTCAGCGGTTATCCCTTCCGGACATAGCTACTCTGCGTTCCACCTGGCGGTAGAGCAGATACACCAGCGGTCCGTTCACTCCGGTCCTCTCGTACTAGGAGCAAAGCCACTCAATAATCAACGCCTGTAGTAGATAGGAGACCAACCTGTCTCACGACGGTCTGAACCCAGCTCACGTGCCTCTTTAAATGGCGAACAGCCATACCCTTGGGAGCTTCTCCACCCCCAGGATGAGACGAGCCGACATCGAGGTGCCGAACTCCGCCGTCGATATGAACTCTTAGGCGGAACGAGCCTGTTATCCCTAGAGTAGCTTTTGTCCGATAATCTCCGGCCGCATCTAATGCGAACCGTCGGTTCACTTAGCTCTGCTTTCGCATCTGCTTGTCATGTACGACTTACAGTTAAGCTAGCTTGTGCCCATACACTATCGCCACGGTTTCCATTCGCGGCTAGCTAACCTTAATAGGCTCCTCCGTTACTCTTTAGGCATTCGTGTTACATTTGGAATTACTTCCAAAAGATAGTTTATTTCTAAACTATTCTCATAATCGCTTATGAGTTCGGACTATATCATCTTCTGTCCATACAGAAGGTTAGCGTATAGTCTCTGAGGATCTCGACCAAAGGTCGATTTCCTGCTGATCTTCCGCACTTTAAGATTGTTACTTTTTTAGAAGTACTTAAAGATGCTCGGGTTTTCTCAGCATACGGCTAACTTTGCACATGTTGATTGCTCAACACGGTCCTCCTTTTTTATTTGTTTTAGGGTGAACTCCCTGTGAGGCGCCACGGATTCAGGAAACAAATAATAAATTATTTGCGTCCTGAAGGATAGCGCCCCACTAAAACTGCCCACCAGATACTGTCTCACGAGGTTTTTGCCCTCGGGGTTAGAATATACAACTTACAAGAATGGTGTTTCATCGACGACTCCATGCTGGCCGAAACCGCACTTCAAAGTCTACCATCTACGCTACGCATGCAAATCGTATACTCAATATCAAGCTACAGTAAAGCTTCTAGGGTCTTTTCGTCTAACTACAGGTACCCGGCATCTTCACCGGGATTGTATTTTCACCGAGCTGTTCTCCGAGACAGTTGCCCAGACATTACACTATTCAACGCGTCAGAACTTACCTGACAAGGAATTGCGCTACCTTAGGACGGTTATAGTTACCGCCGACATTCACCAGGGCTTACACCAACAGCTTGATATAATCGCACCGTCGATGGTTGACCTTCTGGCATTGGTCAAGTGTCACCCCCTATCCATCCTCTTACGAGTTCGCAGGGAGCTGTGATTTTGATAAACAGTTGCCAGGCAGACTTTAGCTGCGGCCTCTCTTGCGAGAGGCAAGCCTTATTCCGAAGTTACGGCTG
>CAIMLU010000051.1 GCA_903842365.1 uncultured bacterium | reverse complement strand
GCCTATCGTGGGCTTGAAGCAAAGAGTTGGATCTAAGAAAGATAGTAGGGGGAAAAAGAAAAGGCGTGATTTGCGAAGCAAATCACGCCTTTTCTTTTGATACCTTTTTTCAATAAAAAAGAAGCCCACACCACCTGAAGAGAGATGATGTGGGCCAGCCAGCAGTGGATAATACTGGCTTTGTGCAACGCTAGGCGTAGCACTATGACGGGATAGGGCTAAGCCCTAAACCGATTCCATTATGCACGTCATGGTTTCAACTTGCAATGTTCTCTGGATATAAAAATGGGTCCCCGGCGCTAAGCGCTGGGGACCCTGCATACCAACCTCGCCAAAGGCGGTATGCATTTTTTGCACATCCTATGTGAATAAGACGTGCGTGTTCTTTTTTGAATCAACAAACCAACCCACAAGAACTGTGCATTTATACCACACGCTATAGATTTTGCAAATAGTTTCTTGGTAACCATCCTTTATCTTTAATGGGCTATTTTCTGATATAATCATAGGCACTAACACCGATTGCCTTCATGCTTAAATCACTCGAGATAAACGGTTTCAAATCATTCGCCAAAAAAGGCGATATTCGATTCACTTCGGCAATAACCGCAATCGTCGGTCCAAATGGTTCGGGTAAATCAAACGTCGCTGAGTCGTTTAGGTTTGCCTTGGGTGAGCAATCGATGAAGTCGCTCCGCGGTAAGAAAACCGAAGACCTTATTTTCAATGGTAGTGACATGATGCCACGTGCAAATCGTGCATCAGTAAAACTTGTTTTTGATAATTCGAAACGTCTCCTCGGTGTTGATTTTGATGAGGTTTCGATTGAACGCGTTATACATCGTGATTCGCTTTCTGAATATTACGTAAACGGTACACAGGTTCGTCTCAAAGACGTCGTCGAGCTCCTTGCTGCGGCAAATATTGGTTCATCGGGGCATCACATTATTTCCCAAGGTGAAGCTGACCGTATTTTGTCTGCAAATATTAAAGAGCGAAAGGAAATGATCGAAGACGCACTTGGGCTCAAGGTGTATCAATACAAACGTGATGAGAGTGTCAAAAAATTGGCAAAGACGCGTGAGAATATGGAGCGTGTTGCATCTCTTCGTCGTGAAATTGCGCCACATCTTAAATTCTTGAAAAAACAGGTCGAAAAAATTGAAAAAACAAAAGCACTCCGTGAAGAGGTCCGAGCTCTCTATCGTGATTACCTTGCTAATGAACGTGCGTATGTAGTCGCAGAAGAAAACGCGATAGCAGAATCAGAAAAAGGCCCTCAGGTAGAATTGGCACAGCTTGCGATTGAACTTGCCCGTGCTCGTGAGGTACTCGAATCATCAAAGGTTCGTGATGCCCGTACTGATGAGGTTGTGATACTTGAATCAGAGATTGGGGCGCTTCGTGTGCGAAAAGATGCCTGCGCGCGTGAAATAGGCCGTCTGGAGGGTGAATTAGCAAGCCTTGTCCGTATGAAGGCACGTGAGGAGTCAAAAGCTATTCGTGGTGATATTGCAGTCTCGTGGCGTGAAATTGAGACAAACCTTAAAGATGTGATTGGTGCATGTGAAAGCGTTAGTGGATCGAGCGATGTAAATGCATTACAAAATGCCTTAGGACAAGCAAAGAGTGTTGTTGCGACACTGCTATTAAAATATGCATCTGAGACAATCAAGAGTGATACAACCGAGATTGATGCAGAAATAGTAACTCTTACACAAGGTCGTGAGGAAGCACTAAAAGCACTTGAGGTGGTGAGGGTTGATGAAGAATTGGTATCACAAAAACGCAAATCCCTTGAGTTCGCGATTGATTCAGACAAGGATGCTTCCCGAGATGCAGAAAAAGAATTGTTCCGCATTATGGCGCTTGAAAATGAAGCGCGAGGGAAGTTGTCGATGCTTAAAGTTCGTAAGGATAAAATCCATATTGAAAAAGAAGCGTTTGCCCGAGAGGTTGAAGAGGGCATGGTCCTTATTGGTCGTTCTGTGTACGAATACGAATCACATCAGGTTACTGGAAAATCAGGTACAGATCGTTCGGTGCAAGAAGACTGTAGGCGCGCAATCGAACGTATTAAAGTTCGCATAGAGGATTCAGGTGCTCTTGGTGGTGAAGACGTTGTCCGTGAGCATAATGAAACCGAAGAACGTGATACGTATTTAATAAAAGAACTAGCCGACCTTGAAGCATCGATTGTTTCAATTGAAATTATTATCAAGGAACTTGAAGAGAGACTCGATGTGATGTTTAAAGAAGGCATTAAAAAAATCAATGATCGTTTTGGTGAATTTTTTGCGCTTATGTTTGGTGGTGGTACGGCATCACTTTCTATTGTTCGTGAAAAGAAACGTAAACGTGCACTTGAGGAAGGTGAGCTTCCTGATCCAAATGAGAATGAAGAAGGGGAAGAAGGTGTGGCAATCGATGTATCACTTCCTCGTAAAAAAATTCGTGGACTTGAGATGCTTTCTGGTGGTGAACGTGCGCTTACTTCTATTGCACTCCTCTTTGCAATTTCACAGGTAAATCCACCTCCATTTGTTATTTTAGACGAAACTGACGCTGCACTTGATGAGGCAAATGCAAAGAAATACGGTGACATGATTGAAAGTCTTTCAAAGCATTCACAGTTGATTGTGATTACCCACAACAGGGAAACCATGTCACGGGCAAGCGTTCTCTATGGTATTACAATGGGTAAAGAAGGGTGTTCAAAACTCCTCTCTATTGCCTTTGGTGAGGCTGTCTTGGTTGCAAAATAAAAAACAATACCTAGTTTATTGTGGTTTTTTACTTGGACTATTGTGTTGAAATTATTAAAAAAAAGTAGGCATAGGCACATGTTTTAAATACATAGTTCTCCTTTAGATTTTTATAGCGTATATGATATAAAATCTGCATTGACACATATGAGTGCTATTGTATCATACAGGTCTATTGCTCTTTATGAACACAAAAACCTGTTTGCCTGTGCTCGATTTTTCATATGAAAAAATCGAGGAAAGTCTTCATGCCGCGATTGATATTATTGAATTCAGTCACGTTATGTATGAGGTTCGCTCCCAGATGATTTTGCTTGTACTGCGGGATTGGCATTTGTTAAAAAAAGAATTCCCGGACTGGGTGACGAGGATTAATTACACAAGCGACGAGCTTCCCATTGTTCAGTTCCTCGGCTCCAAAGAAGAAGCACAAAAGAAAGGGTACAGATGCTCTTTTGAGCACCCCAAGATTGTGATTCTTCTCTGGAAAGAACTCGCTCATATTTCAAGAAGGGTGTAGCGTTTAGGACCCAATCACTTCAGTGGTTGGGTCCTTTTTTTATCCAACTATCGCAACATCAAGCGTTCTGCGCTCCATGTCTGCTCCCATTACTTTGAATTTTACCTTATCACCGAGTGAGAATTTTTTCTTTGTCTTTTGTCCAATGACAGCATAATTTTTTGCATCAATGGCGTAAAAATCATTGCCAGGTAAATCACGAAGCCTCGACATTCCTTCTGATTTAGTTTCATCATCCTCGATATAAATACCCCATTCAGTGACACCTGAAATGGTTCCCATGAACTCTTTGCCAATTTGTTCCTTCATATATTCAATCTGTTTATATTTGATTGATGCACGTTCTGCTTCGGCGGCGCGAATTTCTTTCTCTGAAGTTTCTTCGGCAATTTTTTTATGTATCGTCCAAACACCTTTTGCTATTGGGCTTTTTGCCAATTCACTTGCAAGCATGCGATGCACAATAAGGTCCGCATAGCGTCTGATGGGGGATGTAAAGTGAGTATAGTATTCGAATGCCAAACCAAAGTGACCCACGTTCTGAACTGAGTACACCGCCTTTGCCATTGAACGAACTGCCGCAGTTTTAACAAGCGCTTCTTCGCTTCGACCCTCAACTTTTTTCATGAGCATCTGAAGATCTTTTACCTTGATACCCTTGGGTGAAATGGGAAGTTCATGACCTAAAGCGCGAACAAGTATCGAGAGTTCTGCAATGCGTTCTTCGTCTGGTTTGTCGTGAATGCGATAGAGGAATCCGGCATGTGCGGTTGATGCAGCTTTTGACATGTAAAGCGCTACTTCTCGGTTTGCAAGAAGCATGTATTCCTCAACTAATTTATGTGCATCAAAACGTTTCTTGCGAACAACTTTGATTGGTTTGCCAACCTCATCAAGGACGAATTTTACTTCATCTTGCTCGAAGTCGATTGCACCCGCACGCTCCTTTTCTGCTCGAAGTTCCTTTGCAATATTATTTAATATACGAAGTTCATTTTCATAGTCGCCACCTTTAACAATTGATTCCTGCGCTTCTTCGTACGTGAATCGTCTGTTTGAGTTGATAATAGTTTGACCAAACCAGCGTTCGTGCACATGGCCTTTTTTATCAAGCTTAAAAACAGATGAAAATGCGTATTTGTCTTCATGTGGGTTCAAGCTACAAAGGTCATTCGAAAGTACTTCAGGAAGCATCGGTATAGTTCGGTCGACAAGATATACAGAGAAACCACGTTCACGTGCTTCGTGATCAAGTGCGTTTCCTGGGCGAACGTAGTGTGATACGTCGGCAATATGTACACCGACTTCATAGAATTCATTGCCGAGGTCTTTGAATGAAATCGCATCATCGAAATCTTTTGCATCAAATGGATCGATGGTAAAGGTGAGTGTGTTTCGAAAATCCTTTCGACGTTTTAATTCTGTAGGTGAAATACCTCGTTCAGTTTTGTGGATTTCTTTTGCTTCGTTGACGACAGTGGCGGGGAAGTCAGATGCAATACCTCGTTCGAGAAGGATTGCACGCATTTCGGAATCATGTTCACCGTGGCGTCCGATGATTTCGATGATTTCACCGATAGGGGTTTTTTCATCTTGTGACCACTCCGTAATACGAACGAGCGCTTTATCTCCTTGTTTTGCTTTTCCAGTATTCTTTTGAGGAATATAAATATCACTGTAGAGGCGTTTGTCGTCGGTGACGAGACAAAGTCCAAATCCTTTATTTTCAATCACACCGACATACTCTTTTTTCTTTTTCTCGATGATTTTTTTTACTTCCGCCATTGGGTTACCTCGCTGACTTTTTCCACCGGTACGTGAAATATCCACCGTGTCGTTATGTGTCGCTGTGTGGAGCAGATCGGTTGGAATTTCGTATGAAATTCCTTTTGTTTCGTCGTCTACAAACCCAGTGCCATATGAGTTAACACGAACAATGCCACGAACGATTGGATATTTTTCCTGATATCTTTCTTGGACTTTTTTGTGGAAGTGCGCACGTTCTTCCCGCCTATTTTCATTATTTTTGAGGGGTTTCATTGCTTACTATAGTAATGGGAGGTGGGTATTTAATATACTTGACATATTTATAATATGATGTACACTATTATTAGTGTATTAAACAATGAGTTCTTTTAAAATGCAAGTAAAATTAGGTGTGATTCTTTGTGGGTGCACAAACATGCGCTTCCTCAAAGCGTCGTAACCTACCAATACGACCAGCATTCAAGATTACTTTACACATTATGTGTAAAGCCTTGTGTAATGCGAAGATGGTGAAAAAGATATGGTTGCTTATCTAGAGGAACAGGTTAGTCAGGTTCAGACCCCCCTCAGTTACGTGGAGGTTACCTCCACTGGGCAGTCAAACGATGGTTTGGTTGATCTCCTTAAGGTCAGCCAACATGTGACGCCAGCCGCAGAGTACGTTCTGCGTAATAAGGTGGCAATTACTACGAAGGACGTTACGCGTAGGATTGTCATCGCCCCCGCGAGTCTCTTTTGTGAGGGTGATAGTGGGTGTAGAACAAGTGGTGTGTGGGATTGGGCGAACGAGAACAACCTCATTCGGCCCAGTCTCGAGGCCGCATGCCTTCTCTGTCGATCACTTACCCCGCGTGATCTCCGGATAATGGGGATCACCTGGCTGGTCGTGGTGTCCCGTTTTGAAGGTCCTAAAGGGTTTCAGGATGTGTCTGTCTTTACTGATGGGCAAGTCGTTGACATCATTTATGACCATGCTGATGCGTGGTGGCCGAAACGGTTCGGTTTTGCGCTTTCTTGCGAGGTGGTGGATATCTTTTCAACGCAAGGGTCTGTGTCCTTGGTTGAATAAATTCAAACACCTTTTTAAATAGTGGTATTTCCACTCAGTCCCAAGCAACTGTGCATGCTTCAAACCGCTAACCCTTTAATGGGTGCGGTTTTTTCTTTTGTCTATGTAGATAGTCAAAGGTGCGGGGTTTTGCGGAGCAAAACCCCGCACCTTTGATGTCCTGCGTGGTGATTCTAGATTGCTTCTTTTTCATGATCATATACTATCCGTTTGACGCTTTCTCGTCTCTCTGCTAATATCTCGCACATGTTAAAGATCAGATTACAGCGCGTAGGTCGCAAGAACATCACCACATTCCGTGTTGTTTTGACCGATTCAAAGAACGGTCCTAAATCAGGAAAGTTCCTCGAGATTTTGGGTAAGTACGATCCAGTGAATAATGTAAAAGAAATTGACACTGATCGTGTTAAGTATTGGCTTACAAAGGGTGTAAAGCTCTCAAACACTCTTCATAACCATCTTATTTCAAAGAAAGTTATTCCAGGTGAGAAAATAAACGTTCTCCCAAAGAATCTCTTTGTAAAGAAAGAGGAAGCAGCAAAGCCAGCAGCAGAAGCTCCAAAGGCATAAGCTCTCTTCTTAGTGAATTGCCGACCAAAGGGTTTGTACCCAGGTCGGCTTTTCCGTTTTCAACACCTGTGTTACTATGTTTCGAGCAGTAACCTTAATGTATACACTGCTTTACCGGCATAACAGAATTATTTTATGGAGAAAGATGCACAATTTCTAGAATACGTTATCAAAGCACTCGTAGACAATCCAGACGCAGTTAAAATCAAACGTACCGTTGACGAGATGGGAGTACTCCTTACTCTTGATGTTGATCCTCTTGATATGGGAAAAGTTATTGGCCGTGAGGGAAATACAGCAAAATCAATTCGTTCACTCCTCCGCATTGTTGGTATGAAGAATAACTCTCGAGTGAATCTAAAGATCAGCGAACCAGAAGGTGTAGCACCGACACAGAAGGCTTCAAAAACCGTTGATGAGGTGATGGCAGATCTCAAGCTTTAATTAAGTCGGTAAAGAGTAGGCTTTGACTTTCAGAAAAAGTGTGATATAAGTATAATCACATTTTAAAACACGAACGAGACATGAGCGAAACAATCAAAAAAATAAACAAAGAACTTGGAAGTGGGAGCGTAGACGCCGCGCTTGATATGGTTAAGCGTGAAAAACTTTCAAAAAAAGACCTTTTTGTTCCTGAAATCGAAGAGTCTGCAAAGACAGGTATCTTTTTGTGTTTATCAAGGCATGATGTTGATAGCGCGTTCGAAATATCTTCAAATTTTTTAGACGCTTCTAATACAGCGTCTGCGTATGAAACCGAAGAGATTATTAGACAGGCTATTATATCATCGCTTAAAACTGGTTCAGTGGAGGATGCTCGAAAAATAGAGAAAACTTTTAAAGTAAAGAAAGAAATCATGGATGATATTCTTAAACATTCAATCCTCTCTATTTTTGCTGATGGTGATATGGAACGCGTGATGAAGATTAGGGATACTTTTCCTATTACTCGAGAGGTTGCAGATAGTGTTGTTGAATACTGTGTGACTTGGGGTGATCATGGAAAGATCCAGAAAGTGAAGGCGCTC
>CAIMLU010000050.1 GCA_903842365.1 uncultured bacterium | reverse complement strand
TTTTCTGAAAATGGAAAGGACATTTTTCTTTTTGGGGTTCTGCCTTCCAAGTATTCAGGCAGGTGGCGGAACAATGCGGACGAAGTTTTGGCAAAACTATTTTTTGGGGAAAGGATTTGCCAAAACTTCGGCTGATTTGTTTTTGAATTCGGATGTCGCAAATGGAAAAGGAGGGGTTTGGGGAGGAATTTTCCATTTGCTCCGCTGTTTTCTTTTGGCGAATTTCGGGCGGGCAGACAACTATGAATACAGATTTATTTTTGAGCTAGCCAAACGACAAAATGTCGTTCTTCCTTAACTTTTATTTTTTCCACTTTAGAAAAACCAGCCTTCTTCAATAAATCTTCCATTTCATCCTCACTCAAGTCATAAGCCATGTTTGGTAACCCATTTTCATTACCACTCTTGTCTCGAAGCAACAACTGAGCAAAACGAACATTATTTTCTGGTTTTCTTTCAACATAGAAAATTAAATCCTCTTGATTTTTTGTATCTTCTACATTTAATCGAGCAGGCACTTTTTTGTCTGGGATTTCTGAATCTCTAAATTTATCAATATACAAATAACCTCCAGATTTAAGAAGATCGCAATATACTTTAAGCGTATCCAATAACACGGCGAGGGTCCTATCTTTATCAATGATTATTTTTTCATTCCAGCCACCATTTGCATACATAACTGTATTACCACGATTGAATAACATATCAAAAGACGATTTTGCAAAATGATTTGGCAAATCAAGCCAAGCGGATTTAACAACCTTGTGCTCAATACCTAGTTCTTTCAAGCCCGCGTAAAAAGGCTTTATCATTTCCTCGCTTTTGTCAGCAGTAGAAAGGTTATATCCTTTTTGTAAAAGTTCGGTTGAGAAAAATCCTGGGCCGACACAAGTGTCAAGAATAGTGGATTTTTTATCAATACCAATTTTCTCAAATAACTTTTCAATTTCCTCGACATAGGCCTTGCTATCGTAAAGCAACTTATACTCGGTTAGTTTCCAAAGCTCGGCAAAATTTGGGGTTGTAGGCACATCTAATTCTTCCAGCGCATCTTTGTCGGATATATATTTCATTTCTGTTCCAATAGCTAAATTTCTTTCTGAATTTGGTCCAAGAGGAATGTTGAAAAACTTAAATGAACCGACACCTTGCTCCTGCAAGAAAAGTTTTGCATAAAGTTCGCCCGCTCTCGTAATAGCGTTATCACACATTGCAGGCGTGAATGCTACCAACATTTTGTGTTTAGAATCTATCTTTGGTGTTTTTACTTTTTCTGCAAGATAGCCGAACGAAACATCTGGTGCTTTTCCAAACAATTCTGCGACAAATTCGCATACTTCTACTATACAAAATTTACCGCCAGTCTTTGAGTGAAATGTTTCAAAATTGCAGGTTTTGATTTGCTGGTTATCAAGGATATTTATTGAGAGATCAATATTGTCGTCAATGCCCGCAGTATAATCAATTATGCCAGAAAAATATTCTTTGTTGTTGCTGATAAATTTCTTGAAATTAGCTCGAAGAGTAGTTTCTTGAAAATAATATTCTCTGCCATTTTTGATGATATCTTTTTTCCCTAACTTATATTTTTTAGCTATTTTAAGATATTCTTTTGGCACGCCGTCTTCTCCAGCAAATTGAGTCAGGACTTCATCGCGATAAGATTCAGCCGTTCGTCCTGTTTTATTTGCATTTGAAAGACGCAATTCGTTTATTCCAGTTGTATCGTTCGCAATTATAATGAGTTTTGCATTGATATCTTGCGCTTTTAGATTTGCCACCGCCTTGCAAGCCAATTCCCAAGTAAAAAGCGGGAAACTGGTCATACCAAATTCTTCAAGCAATCCGTGTAGTCGTTCAGGAAGAAGTGGCTTAATACTTGGCCAAAACTTATTTTCTTGCATGTCTGGCACAGCAAGAAAATGTCCGCCCATAACTAATACTTCTGTCTCGCGCGGATTATAAATCGCTGATTTTATCTTTTCGACAATCGTCTGTGCTGAATGAACAATCGCTGTGTTTTTGTAATAAATTTTATTTCTTAACGGTTCAAGATTTTGATTCTTTATCAATCCTTTCTTTTTATCAAAAAACATCCTAATTTCGCCAAGTAAATGGTCAATATCCTCGTCATCGTTATACACCCCAAGACTTACGCGCAAACTTTCTTGTCCTAAATGTTCCGCAAGCGGAAAAGCACAGTGTGCTCCGTAGCGAATACAAATTTTCTGTCTAGCTAAATAATCGCCGAGTTCTTTTGTGCTGTATTCTTTTACGCCGAAAGAAACAACTCCAATTTTCTTACTTAAATCTGTTGGCCCGAATACGACTATATCTTCAATTTTTTTGAGTTCAGCAAAAAGATATGGTAATAAGGAAAGTTCGTGATTTCTGATTTCATCAAAACCAACTGATCGAATGAAATTGACCGCTTTTGAAAGTCCCACAATATTTGATGTATTTGGCGTTCCACCCTCAAGCGTAATAAGTGATTGATAATATTCGGGGGAAATTATGTCTTTCTCTTTTTCAAAAGTAACAGCAACATTTTTAACTGTGCCACCACCAACACGAGAAGGGGTTATTAAATGATGTATGTCTTTACAAACATATAAAACTCCAACACCGTCTGGGCCATACATTTTATGGCTTGAAAAAGCATAAAAATCGGCGTGGTATTTTTTAACATTGACTGGTAAATGTGCGACAGCTTGCGTTCCGTCAATTACATATAAAATGTCTTTATTGTGCTTTTTAACAATACCGCCGATTTTTTCAACATCATTGATATTACCTAGTACATTTGAACAATGACCAACAGCAACTATTCTTGTTTTGTTATTGAGTGCTTTTTCTATCTCCTCAATATTGATAATTCCGTCTTTAATTCCTACCATTCTTATCTTTGCTCCTTTTTTCGTTAGTTTGAGATACGGAAGCATGTTTGAATGATGCTCGGAAATTGAAATGATAATTTCGTCATCTGGCTTGATGTGATCTGCGATAGAATCAACAGCAAGATTTATAGAATCGGTCGTGTTGTTCGTAAAAACTATTTCGTCAGCTTCGGCACCGATGAATTTTCCAATATTACTTCTTGCTTCCTCCAGTAATTCTTTACTACGAACAGCGACTGGATGAGCGCTTCTATCGGGATTGCCTCGGTATTCCAAAACTTGATCTACGGCTCTAATAACAATATCTGGCACTTGCGTTGTCGCGGCACTATCAAGATATGTAAGATTTTGTCTGCGAAAAAAGTTGAATTTTGATTTAATCTCCATAGTTTTATTTTATCAAATTATCAATGCTTATTCCCAGCCCTTCGGCAATCTTGGTTACAGTTTGGATTGACGGTTTCGTTATCACATTTGATTCAATCTTGGTCAGCGTTGTGTAGGGAATATCGCACTTTCTCGCAAGAGCGTCTTGTGTCAATCCTTGCTTTGCTCGAAAGACTTTTATTTTATCCCCAATTTGTCTATTGTTTTTACTTTCCATAGTATGATAGTATAAGTATGGGCGTTGAAACTAACCCTCACAATTATACTAACATGAATTTAATTTTTTCTCAATTTTTGCCCGCCCGAAATTCGCCAAAAGAAAACAGCGGAGCAAATGGAAAATTCCTCCCCAAACCCCTCCTTTTCCATTTGCGACATCCGAATTCAAAAACAAATGAGCCGAAGTTTTGGCAAATCCTTCCCCCAAAAAATAGTTTTGCCAAAACTTTGTCCGCATTGTTCCGCCACCTGCCCGAATACTTGGAGGGCAGAACACCAAAGAAAAATGTCCTTTCCTTTTTAGAAGAAATTGGTCGCGCGCAAATCCGAAAAGCAAGGAACATTTTTCTTTGGTGTCCGCCGAGGCTTTGCGAGGCGGTGGCGGGACGATTCATTCCTCGTAAGGATTGCTTTCAAAAAAGGTTCGAATTTTGTACAATGAATACCGCAAATTTTCGAAAAGGGTTTCGGAACCAAAAATATGGTCGGCGCGAAGCGCCGTCTGTTCTGAATTCCCCCCAAAAAATCCTAATTCTGCAAGGATTCGCCACGCTCCGCTTGGCTCCTCGTTTGCCAATACAATTACAATTTTATGAATAATCACACCAGAAAGTTTTTTATATATACTCGCAAATCAACCGATACCGAAGATCGGCAAGTGAGAAGCATTTCGGATCAACTGGCCGAATTGAAACTATTGGCGATAAAAGAGGATATTGATGTCATTGATATTTTTGTAGAAAAACAAACTGCCAAATCTCCGGGTCGGCCAGTATTTAATGAAATGCTTCTCCGTATCGAGCAAGGTGAAGCAAATGGAATTTTGGCGTGGCACCCCGACAGATTAGCGAGAAATAGTATTGATGGTGGAAAAGTTATTTACTTGCTCGATACGGGAAAGATTGCCGAGCTAAAATTTCCAACTTTCTGGTGTGATCCGACACCGCAAGGCAAGTTCATGCTCTCAATCGCTTTTTCGCAATCCAAGTATTATGTTGATAATCTATCGGAAAATATCAAACGTGGTCATAGAAACAAAGTGAAAGACGGAATATGGCCTCAAATGTCTCCACTCGGATATGTAAATGTAAAAGGTAAAGGTATTATTCCCGATATTGAAACTGCAAAATTGATTAAAAAGACATTTGAGGCATATTCATCTGGGTCTTTCACTTTGCGACAACTCCGCGACAAGTTTAACGGACTTGGATTGAAGCGAAAAAGCGGAAAGGAGCTTGCGGTGTCGAACTATCAGCAAATCCTCAAAAATCCTATCTACACTGGACTAATGAGATATAACGGAGAGATTTTTGAGGGGAAGCACGAACCGATTATTTCAAAGAAACTTTTTGATTCCGTTCAAGAAGTAATGGCGAACAAGAGCAAACCGAAATCGCCAAAACTGAAACCTTACATTTTTAGAGGATTTTTCCGTTGCGGAGAATGTGGCTGTTTCATTACCACCGAAACGCAAAAAGGACATAATTATTTACGATGTACTAAACGGAAAAATCCTTGTTTGCAAAAATATGTCCGTGAAGAAATCATCACTTCTCAAATCAGAACGGAATTACAAAAAGTTTCTTTGCCACTCGATTGGGCAAATTGGATGATTGCCGAAAACGAGAAAGATCGGCAATCAGAAAACCAATCGAGTGAGATTTTTTCTCAAAAAACAAAAGATGAAATTTCTCTTTTAGATTCCAAAATTGAGAAGCTGATGAACGCATATCTTGAAAACGCACTTTCGCTAGACGAATATCGCGAAGCTAAAAACAAGCTAATGTGCCAAAAACAGCTTCTCAAAGAGAAATTATCAGCTTTTGAGAAAAAATCTCATAATCGGTTCGAACTTGCTGATAGATTCATAAAATCCAGTATAAACAATATGGAATTGGCAAACGAGGAAATTCCTGAAAAACTTTTTCAGGAATTCAAAAAAGTCGGTTCGAACTTTCAAATTAAGGATCGAACCGTACTTTTTGAGCCACGCGGAGCGTGGCGAATCCTTGCAGAATTAGGATTTTTTGGGGGGGGATTCAGAACAGACGGCGCTTCGCGCCGACCATATTTTTGGTTCGGAAACCCTTTTCGAAAAATTGCGGAGAGAGGGAGATTTGAACTCCCGAGGCCCTTTCGAGCCTGCCGCGTTTCGAGTGCGGTGCCTTCAACCACTCAGCCATCTCTCCATATATTGGGACGAGATATAAAGTACAGTAAATAACAACAATCGGCAAATTGCGATTTTTATAAATAATGTTATTATGCGTTTCATTGCAATTGGGCCACAGGGGTGGCGTGGTTGTGAAATATGGCCCTATCGTCTAATGGTTAGGACGGAAGCTTTTCAAGCTTTAAATCGGGGTTCGATTCCCCGTAGGGTCACAGAGATATTCTTAACAAAAAGCACCGCAAGGTGTCTTTTTTTGTTTTGAATATCCTGTGACCCTAAGCAATGTGTGGGACACATTGCGCTGGAGAATCGAAAAGCGGAGCGGGTGAGAAATGGGATGGGCCCCATTTCGCAAGACCGGAGCCCGACGGGGCGAGGCATGGTTAAAAGATTTTTTAGCAGAAAAATACTTTTAACCCGTATCACCAGACATGGGAGCGAGCTGGGGTCGAAGAAATTTTGATTCGACGGAATCAAAATTATCTGTGACCGAAAGCTGTACTCGGCGGTTCCCCGTAGGGTCACAAAACGTTAAGAAAATCCGCACTGCTGCGGATTTTTAGTTTTGTGAAGGCGTAGTGATGTTTTTCTCTGATTCAAACAGAGAAAAACCACGAGCCGGGGTCGCGAGTACTTAGTGCTCACAGATTGCAAGGCAATCGAGAACACTTAGTAACTTGTGACACAAAAAGACTGCTCCAGATTTTTTCATTGTCTGTGTATGCTTACCCCCATGTCCCCACAACACCAAACCATCTTTGCTGAACTGCAATCCAAAGGTTACCTCTTTCATGGTTCAACTGATGCACACGATACCCTCAAACCTCGACAGGCGTACTCTACAGTTAGTGGTGTTCGAGTGCCCGATGATAAACCGGGTGTCCACACTACCCCTGACTATAGAATTGCTATTTTTATGGCGATTTTTAACGATCGCTACATCAAAGGCGTCCATTGTGGTTTTAGCGTCACAACAGCAGGTGTTGATCTCCATGCTTCAAGGGATTCATTCGAGCAAGCACGCGGGTCAAAAGGATTTGTTCATGTTATGAAACCTGATGGATTTATTGAACGTAATTCGAGCGAGTACATTTCATACAGCGCCGTCGGCGTTGCGATGGTTATTGAAGTTGATTTCACCGACCTTGTTGATGTCCGTATTGTCTGATTTTACTTTATTGAGTCTTGGTATAAGATGGGATTTATATGAGTTCCTTTAGATCCCCTGTGTTATTTTTAGATTTCGATGGGACGTTAGTAGAGAGCCAAAAGGTAATCTACGAAGCGGTCTATCATATTTTTGATAGGGAGGATATACAACCTCCTTCGTTCGAGGAATACTACGTTGGACTACGTCATCCGTTTCTTGATTTCTATCGATCTCGAGGGGTTAAAGCCCATGAGGACGATATTGGATCAGTCTTCGATCGTTTCATGGCCAATCACACATACGATTTTTTCTCTGATACGTTGCCATTTCTTCAGTCTACTTTTTTTAGGGGCTACACTGTTGTGGTTATTTCTGGAAATACCATCGAGACCATCGAACGTGTTTTCCAGAAGCACACGGTTACACCTTATGTTAGGAAGATTGTTGGTAGGGCGTATGACAAAGAAACCGTATTTCGAAAGACGATGGATTCTCTGAGGGTTTCACCTAAGCAGGTTGTTGCTGTTGGTGATTCGATCTCAGACGTTGAAGGTGCTAGAGCGAGTGGCATTGAAAGGGCGTATGGCATCCTCCGTGGCCCCGCAAGGACGTCTAAAATCCAACAGGTGATGAAAGATAGTGGTGCCCATGCTGTCATTGGTTCTCTTCACGAAGTATGGAACTACGAACGTATTCCAATGATCCTCTCGTAGAGTGGGTGCGGTAAAATCAAAAGCGGTTTGGACCCAACTGGGTCCAAACCGCTTTTTAAATTATTTTGCGTGAAGGTGGATGTAGATGTCCTCGAGTGCTTTGACCGCATCGCCGGCAGCGATGTTGTTTTGGTGATAGAGCCCATCAGTACAATCACCAGCGGCCCATATACCTGGGGTCGATGTTTTTTGGGTACGTGGGTCAATTTTTATGTGACCAATCTCAGTCCTTTCAACGAGACCTGATGCAAAGTCTGTTGCTGGAACGGATCCTATTTCAACAAAAATACCTGACACCGCCATTTCTTTCTTTTCACCCGAGTCTTTGTCTTTGTAGATGATGCTCGAGACAAATTTGTCGCCCTTCACTTCTTCAACTTGGATGTTCCTCAATGCGTGCATTTTTGGATTAAGGAGTACTTTTTCAATAGTTTTCGCATCAGCACGGAATTCAGCGCTACGGTGGAGTATTGTAACGGATTTGCAGTAGGCAAGGAGCTGCGCAGCACTCTCAAAAGCAGAGTTTCCTCCACCGATAACAACAACGTCCATATCAGAAAACATGGGACCATCACATGATGCGCAGTACGTTATGCCTTTGTGTTCAAACGTATCAGCACCGGATACTTCGAGTTTACGTCTCTTGCTACCAGTGGTAATAAGTACTGTTTTTGCTTTGTACGATCCCTTGTTTGTTTCAACGAGAAAAACACCATTTTCATTTCGTGAGAGTTTTGTGATTGACTCATCTTCGTGTATTGAAACAATATCACCAGCGTAGGTCCGTAGGTGATTCTCAAGATTTTTTGCAAAGTCGGTACCGCTTATTTTAGGTGTACCAATCCAATTCTCTATTCCTTCCGAAACCGTGCTTTGGCTTTGCCAATCACGGGTTATAAAGATGGTGTTGATGCGTTTACGGGATGCGTACACGCCTGCCGCAACACCTGCGGGACCGCCTCCAAGGATTGCAAGATCATATGTCATAAGGAGAAAAGGGTTATAGGGGGTTACAAAAGGCGCCAGATATGTCGGGCGCCTGTTGATTGATTAAAAAGGTAATCAGGCGAATATTATTTCTTTCGGCGCAAAAATGCTGGAACTGCACCCCAATCATCATCGGTATCTGCATCGATGGTAGGGATTGCATGAGGCTTTGGCTCATCGTGTTTCTTTTCGATGTGGTGTGTTTCTGTTTTAACTTCTTCACTCTCTACTATTGGCATTGGTGCTTGAGCTGGTTTTGGACTCGAGAACATTCTGCGTTCCTCACGGTGTTCAGGTACTTCTGTGGTAAAAAGTGATTTCTTTTGTTCGACACGTTGTGTTGGTTCACCAAAACCAGAAGCGATAACGGTGATTTTAACATCACCTTTTTTGAGCTTTTCGTCTCGAACGGTTCCAAAGATAACCCTTGCGTTTGGATCAATTGATTCAGTGATAACCTTTGCTGCATCTTGAATTTCAAACATAGTAAGATCATCACCACCAGCGATTGAGAAGAGTACTCCTCGAGCACCTGCAATAGAAACATCAAGGAGAGGGGAATTGATTGCCATTTTTGCAGCATCCTCGGCGCGCTTTTCACCTGATGCAATACCAACACCCATGAGAGCTGGTCCTGCGCTTTCCATGATCGCGCGGATATCAGCGAAGTCGATATTGATAATACCTGGAGTTGTAATGAGGTCTGAAATACCTTCAACCGCCTGTTTTAATATTTCGTCACACATTGCAAAAGCTGCCTTTGCGGTTGTTGTTTTATCAATGTTTGAGAGGAGTCGATCATTAGGAATGACGATAATTGCGTCCACTTCCTTCTTAAGCCCTTCGAGTGCGAGGTCAGCAACTTTCATGCGCTGTGTTCCTTCGAAGAAGAATGGTTTTGTCACAACACTCACAGTGAGCGCGCCAAGTTCTTTTGCAGTGCGAGCAACAACAGGGGATGCGCCACTACAGGTTCCACCACCCAATCCTCCAGCAACGAAAACCATGTCAGCGCCTTTGAGTGCTTCTTGAACTTCTTCTTTTGTCTCTTCAACAGCACGGCGCCCAAGATCTGGATTCATTCCAGTTCCTAATCCTTTGGTAAGATTTTTACCAATATGAATTTTACGCTTTGCAAGAGAATGGTGAAGATCCTGTGCATCGGTATTAATCGCAATAAATTCAACCCCTTTTACTTTGGAGTTAATCATGTGGTTAATCGAGTTTTTGCCAGACCCACCGACACCGACGACTTTAATACGGGCAAATGTTTCTACTTCAGGGATGACGTTAGGCATGGTGATACGTGCGTTGGTTAAATCGAGCGAAGGGCTTATGTTCGTTCGTGACTCCTATAATGGGGGTAATGATACCCGAAGCTTCTATAAAAAACAACGCGGTTTATAGACGAAAAAAGGTAATGTCTAAACACTTCTGACACTTTTGCTAGATTAGCATTAATGGCTATCAAAATGTCACAAAACGTAAAAGAAGAGAGGTACCGATGGATCAAACCCGTATTGGATGGTGAGATATCAATCGTTAACCTGATCAATGCCTGCCCATACAGTGAAAGTAGCATTAAACGATGGTTGAGAGCCTTTAAACGTGGAGGTGTGGCGGCACTAGAACCCCAATCAACCGAACCAAAGACTCAACCTAAAGAAACACCAATTTGGATCAAGGAGAGAGTAATT
>CAIMLU010000049.1 GCA_903842365.1 uncultured bacterium | reverse complement strand
TATCTTTTCCTCAACACTACTTTTTTAACCGCTTCGATAATTCCCTCAGGGGTTAATCCATGCTTTTCCCACAATTCCGCTGCAGTACCTGATTCACCAAAAGCATTTCGAACAGCGACAAATTCAATTGGTGTTGGACACACGCCAGAGAGAAATTCAGCAACAGCACTACCCATGCCGCCAGCAAGCTGATGTTCCTCAACAGTCACAATTGCGCCTACCTCGCGAGCGGTTTGCAAAACCATTTTTTCATCAAGCGGCTTGATAGTTGCGAGGTTCACAACACGAACCGCCACATGGTTCTTTTCCAATTCACGTGCAGCAAGAAGTGCGGGGTACACCATGGTACCCGTTGCGATAATCGCGACATCTGGCTTGCCTACAATTGGATCAAAAAGCACCTGTGACTTCCCTATTTCAAACGGAGTTTCGCTTGTGGTAATAACAGGCATTTTCTCGCGGGTGAGGCGTATATAGACCGGATGTGGAATAGAAAGTGATGCAATGACCGCTTTGTGTGCTTCGTGTATATCGCACGGAGAAATAACAATCGTATTAGGAAGCGAACGCATAAGAGCGATGTCTTCGAGTGCCTGGTGACTTCCTCCGTCGGTCCCGACGGAAAGCCCTGTATGTGAACCGATAATTTTCACATTGACGTCGTTGTAGCAAATAGTAGTTCGAATCTGTTCCCAATTTCGTCCCGGTGAAAAGACCCCATACGAACCAATAAATGGAACCTTGCCCATTGCTGCCATTCCCGATGCAACCGATGCCATGTTTTGTTCACCGATACCGATTTCCACAAATCGATTGGAGAACTTTTCACGAAACAAGTGCATGTACACCGATTCAGTGACGTCCGCACACAAAGCGACAACACGTGAATCTTTTTCACCTGCTTCTACCAAACCCTCACCAAAACCTTTACGCACGAGTTCTTTTTCGTACGTCGTGTCAAAAAGTTTTGGATTCAATTTTTGCTCTCGGTTAATCATAACTAGTTATGTGCTTTAAGTTCCGCAATTGCCCTCTCGGCCTGTTCTTTGTTTGGAGTCTTGCCGTGCCATTCGAATTTTCCTTCAAATCCTGAAACACCTTTTCCGGGAATTGTTTTTGCAATAATCATTACCGGTTTATCAGTAACAATTGTTGCTTCTGTAAACGCGCGATCAATTGCATCAATGTCGTTTCCATCGATAGAAACGACATGCCAATTAAAGGCTTCGAATTTTTGTCGAAGTGGCTCTAGGGGCATCACATCATGCGTGAATCCATCTATCTGGATGTCGTTTCTATCGACAATCGCAATAAGGTTCGATAATTTTTCGCGACCAGCAAGCATAAACGCTTCCCAGTTTTGGCCTTCGTTTAATTCCCCATCACCCATAGCGCATACATAGCGCCTCTCATCCCCCACACCACCTGCACGGGCGTCTATACGGCCCGCAAGCGCCATGCCAATAGTTTGCGAAAGACCTGAACCAAGTGGTCCTGAACTTGTTTCGGTGTATGGGAAAAATTGTCGATGCGGATGACCTTGGAGACGTGAACCAAATTTACGGAGCGTGAGGAGTTCGGGTACGGGGAAATATCCGGCGTGGGCCAGAGTGGAATAGAGGACGGGACAAATGTGGCCGTTCGAAAGAACGAATCGGTCGCGCATCGGCCATTCCGGTTTTTTTACATCATGGCGCAAGAAGTGGAAATAGAGGTACGCAAACACATCAGACATCCCAAGCGGTCCAGCCGTGTGTCCCGATCCAGCAACAAGAAGCATTTCGATAATCGAAATACGAATATCACGAGCCTTTTCTGTAACCAATTGCTTTTGTCTGTCCTTAAGCATGATCGTGCGCCAAATGAACAAAAGCCTCTGTAATCTCTGATGCGTTTGGTTCTCCGAAAATCGCGGAACCAATAACCAACCTATTTGCCCCTGCTTCAAAAATACTTTCTGCATTTTCAGAATGCACACCACCATCAACTGAAATAATAATATCGGGATGCGTGACGCGAATCGCTTTGATAAGGTTGAGCGCTTTGTCAGTAAATTTCTCACCCTGGAAACCAATCCGTTCAATCCCCATTATTTGTATAAAATCAACACGATTTACATAGAGGGAAATTATCTCAATCGGTGTACTTGGAAGGAATGCTAAACCAAGCTCAACGTCTAAAATACTGCCGCGTAGAGTCCCCGCTTTTCCATAGCGCACAATAAAACTATCGAGTTCAGATGAATCTTTATTAAATGCGCCGAAATGAACGATAGCACGCGATGCGCCAAGTCGTACGGCAGTCTGATATGCTTCTTCAGGTTTTGCACACATTAAATCAAACTCAAACTGGAGTTCATTCCAAAGAGGCATACCCTCTGATTCAGAAACAATCGCATCAAAATGTGCATCATGGTTGATACCAAATGGCCACGTAGTTGATTGCACAAAACGACCATCACAAAGGTCTACTTGAACACACGGAACAATCCCACTCACTAGTGGTAATTTTTCTTCAAGTTCAGCAAATGATTTCGGGAGAATAGCGGGTACAATTTCTCGCATCGGTAGTATAGAATTATTTAATAGAATAGATTTTTTCAATACGACGCTTATGGCGATCTTCGTTTGAAAATTCCGTTTCAATCCACAGCTTCACCGCACGCTTTGCTTCCTCAGGACTCAAAAAACGAGCGCCGAGCGAAAGAATGTTCGCGTCGTTATGCTCGCGTGATAAACGGACAATATCAAGGTTTCCACCGTAATACACAGCAGCACGGATACCATACACTTTGTTTGCCGCAATAGCTTCACCTTGCCCTGACCCACCTATTACAATACCGCGAAACTTTGATGGTGCGTATGAGACCTCTTTTGCCACAGGAACAATAAAATCAGGATAGTCATCACCGTCGTTGTATTCCTTTGGCCCCATATCACGAACCTCATGACCTAAATCATGAAGATAATCAACGAGTGTTTCTTTGAGGTGAAAACCGGCGTGGTCAGATCCAATGAATAGTTTCATAGATTTTTTTTAATTCTCGTTTATTTTACCACATCTCAAACCAATCACAGTGTTTGATATCACGAGACTATCGCACCAATTCAAACACACCTCTATCCAAAGATTCAAATGCGACATCGTCAGGAACCGCCGATTCCTTGAGCGTAGTAAAAATACGAAGCTTATCCTCTTCATTCATAAGCAACGTCTGGCTCTTTAATATCGACAATGGATAAAGGGTATAACCCACCTTCTCATTTGAGAGAGTTATCTTTACAGCCAACCCCTCGCTCGTAGCCTTACTCCACGATTGATCAAAAATAAAATTACCAAGCGAATAAAAAATAGCCTTGTTCTTATATATTTCAATCGGTTCAATGACGTGTGGATGAGCGCCAATGACCACGTCAGCACCAGCATTTATAAACGCATGTGCCATTTCTTGTTGGCTCGAAGTAAACAGTGGTTCATACTCGTTACCCCAATGTGGATACACCACCACAAAAGCACCGGCGTCTTTGTGTTTCTTTACGACTCCAAGCGTTGCGCTAAAACCTTGTCCAGCAAATTCATGAAAACCAACAAAAGCGATTTTGATTCCGTTTATGGTGGTTGAATACGAGCTGTCACCATTATTTGAAGGATCGCCAAACCAATCTATTCCCGCTTCATTAATGGAACGCCCCGACTCCTCCAGACCCTCACGTCCAAAATTAATACTATGATTATTTGCCTGACTCAAAAGTGTGAATCCGAGTTTTTTTAACACCGGAATCGTATTAGTAGCAAAAGTAAATTCAAGTGGTCCATTTTCTAAAATTCCAACTGTTTTTGATTCAAAATGAGTAAATGGTCCTTCGGCATTCGCAACAACAATGTCATTTCCATCTTTCAAAAAATCTTTAATAGATTCAAAAGGGTATTCAAGACCATTTTCATTCATTCGTCTGCGCACCGCACGATCAAGCATCATGTCGCCAAAAGAAAGGATAGAGACCGAGCCTTTATTAAAAGCACGCCCACCGATCTCCAAATCATTTTGTAACTTGATCTCTTTAGGTATAACAACAGAAATACGTTGCGTTTCTTTGTTGGCATAGACATACCAAACAAAAATAAACCCAACGCACATAATAAGCGTCATTAAAATCAAAACATGTTTCCATATATAGCCCATATAGACCATAGAATACCGCTAGATAAAGAAAAAGCGAAGCATTTAGAATAATGCTTCGCTTTTTACGCCTTATTACGAAATCAACTTCCCCGCCATCGCCACATGTTCAATCAATGAGTGGGTATAGCCCATTTCATTATCGTACCACCCAAGAACTTTAACCAAGTTACCATCGACAACGCGAGTGAATTTCAAATCAGCAATTGAGGCAAATTTACTACCCAAAATATCTGACGAAACAAGTTCTTCTTCGGTGATCGAGAATGTCTTGCTCCACCTTTCAGTTGTAGCTGCTTTCTTTAGAATTTCATTGACCTCTTCTTTTGAAGTGTTTCGTTTTGCGATAAAAGTAATATCAACAATTGAACCAGCAACAACAGGAACACGCATTGAAACGCCATCAAATTTACCCTTAAGCCCTGTGAGAACTTTGGTTACCGCAATTGCAGCACCCGTTGATGATGGGACGATATTCATCGCACCAGCACGGCCTTCACGAAAATCTTTCTTGTTTGGTCCATCAACAATACCCTGGCTCGCCGTATACCCATGAACAGTGTTGAGCACTGCCTTTTCAATACCAATCGCCTCATCAAGAATCGCCATAAGAGGGCTACCTGCATTTGTGGTACACGAAGCATTTGATGTAATAACCGCTTTTGAAAGATCACCTTCGTTAATACCGAGGAGCACGGTTGCGCCTGGGTTTTCATCCGTTGGATCATCCTTTGCTGGAGCAGAAATAACAACACGCTTTGCACCGGCAGCAGTGTGAATCTTTGCCTTTTCATATGATGTAAACAAACCAGTTGATTCAACAACAATGTCGATATTTAAATCCCTCCAAGGCAAAAGTGCAGGATCTTTCTGGCTCACGAAAAGTATCTCCTTGCCATCAATAAGAAACGCTGGTTTATCACCCTCACGAACCTCTATGTTGAAAGGTGCAGTTTTGGTAACGGTATCGTACTTGAGTAAGTACGCCATGTTTTTAATATCGCCTAAATCATTAACAGCAATAACTTCCATATCCTCGCGGGCAAGTGCGAGTTTGAGGAATGCCCTACCAATGCGACCAAAACCATTGATCGCAACCCTTGTCTTCTGTGTGCTCATGAATGTGTAAACAAATACGTATAAATATAACCCATACAGTATACCGTATTTGCATTAAAAAAACCGCATCACAGAAAGCATGAGTGGTTTTGCAAGAGGGCTATACCTTACACGACAGGCAAACCGAATGTGGTGAGTCCCCAAATAAGAACCGGTGCATGTCAAAGAACCCTGTAATGCAAACAAAAAAAACCACCTCGTCACTATTAGCGACGAGGTGGTTTTCCATCTTTATTTGATCGAATCAATCGTAACTTTCATGAATGGCTGGCGATGACCTGCCTTCTTGAAGTAACGGCTCTTTTGTTTATAGTGAATGACGATGAGCTTCGCATCACGGCCGATTTCTGCAACTGACGCAGTGACCTTTGCACTTGCTACAGTAGGAGTTCCGACAACAACGTCGTTTCCATTTGCTTTGAGGAGGATCTTGTCAAAGACAACCTTGTCACCCACCTTCAAATCATCTGAGATTTTCTCAACTTTAATAGTATCACCCTCTTTTACGAGGTATTGTTTTCCACCTGTCGCAACGACAGCAAGGAGGTCTAATTCGATTTTTGTAGCCTTAGTAGTAGCCATATCTTGAAAATTAATAGTCCCCGTATGGGACTTGGATTGGGCTATTATTGCATATATCCCTAAAAAAGCAATACGACCTAATCTTACCGATAGAAAATCGGTCTTTTGCAAAGCAAAAGACCGATTTTCTATTCATTTATATCAGGCCCATCAATGGTTATTGGCTCAATCCCAGCACTTTCACCTGTGATACGCAACACATCTTTATCAATTTTCTTCAACTCCTTGGAAGAAAAAACATACTGATTCACCACTGTGCGGAGGTTGTTTCCAAGCTTGTTGTGATAATCTTCGTACGATTTTAAATGTTTGCCCAAGTCCTCCACCCTCTTTACAATGTCTTTTGCAGTCTCTTCAATCTGCAACGCTTTCAAGCCTTGAAGCACTGTCTGAAGATATGCAAGGAATGATGTCGGTGAAACAATAATGACTTTGTATTTTGATGCCGCCCGTTGAACAAGGTTATCAGTTTCTTCAGTTACCGCACCGACCTTATTCACGAGTAAATCATAATAAATTGCTTCATGTGGAATAAACATAAACGCAAAATCCATCGTGCCTTCCTGTGGGCGTATATATTTCGATGTTTCTTGTATGCGAAGTTTGAGATCATTTACAAACACCTTTTCCAAACGAGCTTTTTCAGATGGGTCTTTTGCTTCAACGAGACGGTTATAGTTCTCGAGCGAGAATTTTGAATCAATAGGTATTATTTTTTCCTTAACCCGGACGATTGCATCCACAATTTCACCGTCACTAAATTTATACTGCATCTCAAAACTTCCTGGTGGTAAGACATTTTTAAGAAGCGTCTCGAGATAGTATTCACCTAAAACCCCACGCTGCTTTGGATTTTTGAGAATATCTTGGAGATTTTGGAGCTGGTCAGCAAATGAAATAACTTGTTTATTTGTCTCATCCAACTTGGTAAGGCTTTCGGTAATATTTTGAATAAGCATCTTTGATTCTCCAAATTGTGTCTTCATCGAATCAGTAACAGTACGATTCATGTCTGACATCTTTGCATCAATCGTCTTGCTTGACTCACCAAGCTTTCGATCAACAACACGAGACAGTTCATTCACCTGTTCTAAAAGAAGCTTGAATCCAGTTGTATCTGTGTTTTGTTGTCCGTTGTTTTTTCGAAGAAGGAGTACGAAAAGAAACACAACCGCACCCACAAGAATAATGAGTGCGATAGATATCACGATGACAAAAGATGTTTGCATGCAGGCATTATAGCAAAGAGACACAAATGATGTACCTTAAAAAATGATATACTTGCATCTATACCACTATATATAGAAACCTATGTCACTCCATCAAACAATAAAAGCAGACGTTAAGGTAGCAATGATCGCAAAAAACGAACTAAACACCCTTGTTCTTCGCGGTGTTCTTGCAGCATTCCAAACAGAGCTTATCGCACAGAAATCAGCAGCGCTTGAAGTTGCTGACGAAGTAGCAATCACCATTATCAAAAAACTCGTCAAACAACGTAAGGATTCAATCGATCAGTTTACCAAAGGCGGACGACCAGAACTTGCAGAGATTGAATCAAATGAGTTAGTTATTATCGAAAAATACCTCCCTGCCACAATGTCACATGCGGAAATTCACACCGTCGTTCTCCGCAAACAAGCAGAGCTCATGATCGTTGATAAATCAAAAATGGGACTCCTTATTGGAGCGGTATCAAAGGAGCTCAAAGGCAAAGCGGAGGGCTCTGATATCAAAGTTGTTGTTGAAAAGATTCTACTTTAATAAGACGTGTAAAAAAGGCGGCCTTGTTTGAATATTCAAACAAGGCCGCCTTTTTTACACGTCTTATTAAAGT
>CAIMLU010000048.1 GCA_903842365.1 uncultured bacterium | reverse complement strand
TCTTCCTTAATACTGGTTTCTACACCACCTGCGCCGAAGCATCCACTGCAGCACAGAGGCTTGGGATCAAGGGTTTTACTGAGTACCAGAAACGGTACCGCGAAGATCCTCGATTGCCGAGTAATCCCGATGCGTTCTACCCAGACTTTCCGGGGTGGAAGAAGTTTTTGGGGAATGGGTGAGATTGTTCTTTGTTAGTTTTCGAGGGCCGTTGCGCGTAGCGCAACGGCCCTTTTCTTTATGGATTCTCATGCCGAACTATCGTCATTTGTGCTAAAATAGGGAGACCATGATTCGTCCGACATTTCTTGTATCTGTCCTTGTACTCTCCATCCTTTGCGTTGGGTTTTTTGCACATGCTACATTTGGCGCAATGACGGCCGATGAGTATGAAGCGCAACTTCGTGCCCAAGAGGAACAAGAACTCAAAGATCTGAAGGTATTTCAAGATGAAAAAAAAAGGATTTTGGGCGAGAAAGATACTATCGAACGTGCAATAAAGCTTTTGGATACAAGTATAAAAGAGTCTCAGCAAAAAATAAAAATCAGTACAACTAAAACTGATAGCCTATCAAAAGAGATAGGTTCAAAGTCTGCGATGATCGTGGTGTTGGGTGACAGAATTGATAAACAAAAAGAATCCCTTGCAGGTATTTTACGTAAAACAGGCGAGGCAGATTCCGTTTCAATGACAGAGATTCTCCTTGGTAATAAACGATTATCGGATTTCTTTTCTCAAACCGATGCGTATGGGTTTGTTTCTCAATCGCTCGATGCAACGCTTGAAAGTGTGCGAAGCGACAAGACACAAACTGAAGAGGAAAAAGCAACCCTTGAAGATCGAAAAAATAAAGAAGAAAATGCTCGGCAAAACATTTTAACTGAACAGCGAAAAATTAAAGCTCTTCAATCAGAAAAAAATCTATTGCTTAAGAATAAGAATAAGGAGAATACATTTTATTCTAGCCTTATTAAGACAAAAGAACAAAATATTGCAAAAATACGTTCAGCCCTTTTCCAGCTTCGTGATTCTGATGGTATTTCATTTGGTCAGGCATACGATTATGCAGTGAAAGCATCACAGGTTACAGGTGTTCGTCCGGCATTTATTCTTGGCATCCTTATGCAGGAATCAAATCTCGGTAAAAATGTCGGCGCTTGTTATGTTCGTGATTTTGATACCGGTGCTGGAGTTGGTGTAAATACGGGTACTTATAAATCACGTGTCATGAGCCCTGTAAGGGATATTCCTACATTTATTGGCATTGTTCAGAGGCTTGGTCTTAGTCCAACGGATACTCGTGTTTCATGTTGGATTCCAATGTATTCTAAGGGTAAGCCGTATGGGTGGGGAGGTGCAATGGGACCTGCGCAATTTATTCCATCAACGTGGAAGTTGTTTGAAAAACGTATTGAATCAGCCATGGGGGGGATTGCAAATCCATGGGATCCACAACATGCAATTCTTGCAGGAGCCCTTTATTTAAAAGATTTAGGCGCAAGTACGCAGGAATATAGTGCAGAAAAAAATGCGGCGTGTCGGTACTATTCAGGAAAAAAGTGTCTACAATCATCTGATGGTAGTGGGTACGGTACAAGTGTTATGAAAAAGGTGCAGAACATTCAAGAGTGCATGATTGACCCAATGCTTGGAAAATCGAATGGATGTGTTCAGTAGTTGATTTTGAAAGGTGATATACAAAAGAAAT
>CAIMLU010000047.1 GCA_903842365.1 uncultured bacterium | reverse complement strand
CTTTTTGCATACTACAGTCGTCCATTTAATCCTGCATCTTCGATGAATCCCCGGAGTTCCGATTGACCTGCTACATAATGTGATATGTCGCTCATGAATATGAGGGCCACACAGCTGCCAGCAATAATTGCGACTGTTGCAAAAATACGCCACTTCATTTGCCAGTTTGCATGCTTGCCCCAAACCTGATAAATCGTAAGGATTGAATAAAGTGCGAGTGTGAATGGGATTATGAGTACAATAAGAAAGGCGAGGCTCCAAAAAAGGTACGATATGGAAAGAAGGATCTTTGATTTAAAGGCAATATAGAGAATAAGTCGTGCCGCAAACAAGAGATACTCAAGGTAATATATTGTGACAAAACTCCATATTACAAAATGGAGCACGGTCAAAAAAGACCTAAGCTTAGGCGCAAAATAGAAGGCCATGATCCCTTTGAGGTACTCGAATTTTGGTTTTTCTTCTTTTTTATCAGCCATGGTGATTAACTAGATTACACCATCATTCTACGCTTCTGTGGATAACTTGTCAAGTTATTGCTTTGACTTTTTTCTAGGTTCGTGTATTATGTACCTTGTCGTCGGTTCTCGGCGGTAATGGAACATTATGTTCTATGGGCCACAGGGAAGGTCGCGCGATGAAGTTAATTAAAATCAAAAAGGTTCACAAATGGCAAAGAAATTGTACATCGGTAATCTTTCATACTCAACTACCTCAGACAGCCTTAAAGCGGCTTTCGAACAGGCAGGTGCAGTAATATCAGCCACTGTCATGATTGACAAGATGACTGGTCGTTCACGAGGTTTCGGCTTCGTTGAAATGGAAGACGCTGATGCCCTTAACGCTATCTCAATGTTTGATGGCAAGGATCTCGATGGTCGTAACATCAAGGTTAACGAGGCTCGTCCACTCGAGGCTCGTCCACCACGTCGCGACTTCGGTCCTAGGAGGAGCTTCTAAGCTTCCGCGCACAAAATCACTCTTTACGGAGTGATTTTGTTTTGTGTAAAACACCCTTGTTGATAAATGGTTTTACCTGGCTCTATTTAACATGCTACACTTTTTTTCGTATGCTCTTTAACCCTACTTCAGATCTCGGGTGCTCTGGTACCCATCAATCTAAACAAGGTGTGGCTTCTGAGCCCAACCTTCCTCTTCCTGACTGCGTTAGTGCTGAACATCCTCAAGGGTTTTACTCTTCGTGGTTTGATGACGATGAGTGTCAGTTGAGTCTGCTTGAGGATATTCCCTAAATAGAAAAAAAGACCAAGCACAGAGTGTTTGGTCTTTTCTTTTGGTTATCTCGTATGTTTTTTATTTTTTCACGTTCTTGTCACGTTCAAATTTTCGGAGGAATTGCTTACGAAGACGGATTGATTGAGGTGTAATCTCAAGGAAATCACTTTCGTGCATAATTTCGAGACCACGTTCTATAGAAAGGGTAAATGGAGGGACGAGGTCGATAGCTTCATCTTTTCCTGCTGATCGATAGTTCGACATTACTTTTCCCTTACAAGGATTCACATCAAGATCATCACCTTTTGATGTATTTCCGATGATCATACCTTCATACACAGGAACTCCTGCACCGATATAGAGGGTACCGCGTTCCTGGAGATTCCAGAGTGCGAATCCAACAGCATCACCGGTCTCCATGGATACCATTGACCCGAATTCATGTTTCTCAATAACTCCAACGTGAGGGCGGAACTCAATAAAGCGTGAAGAAAGAATACCTTCACCTCGTGTGTCCACGACAAACTCTCCACGATAACCAAGAAGTCCTCGTGTAGGAATCTCAAACGTTAGTCGAGCGATACCTTCACGCTCAACCATGTTAGTCAAAAGACCTTTTCTCATAGAAAGTTTACGGATGACGTCTCCAGAAACCTCGCTACGTACATCAGCTGTTACTTCTTCGAATGGTTCACACTTTTGACCATCAATTTGCTTGATAATAACCTGGGGTTGAGAAACTTGAAGTTCAAAACCTTCACGGCGCATGATTTCAAGGAGGATAGAAACGTGAAGTTCACCACGTCCATACACTTTGAATGTATCAACACCTGATATTCCTTCACCGGCATCTGGTGTGAAGTTTATTTTAAGTCCCACGTTGACCTCGAGTTCTTTTTCAAGACGTTCACGGATTTGGCGAGTTGTGACAAATTTACCTTCGCGTCCGGCAAAAGGGGAATTGTTAACGAGGAAGTTGAGCGCAATAGTTGGCTCATCAACATTGATGGCATGGAGGGGAACAGTCTCTTCTTTTTCACAAATAGTTTCACCGATAAAGATATCAGGAAGACCTGCAATCATGACAATGTCACCAGCACCCGCCTCATTTACTTCTTCACGGTCGAGGCCTTTGAATGTACAGAGTTTTGCAACTTTTCCAGTGCGAATTTCTCCTGTTGGTTTTTTGATGAAAACATTCTGTCCAAGCTTTATTTTTCCTTCGTAGATACGTCCAATAGCAAGTCGTCCAAGGAAGTTGTCGTAACCAAGGTTAAATGGTTGCATTCGGAGAGGTACAGTAAGGTCAGCTTGTGCAGCGGGAACAAGCTCGAGGATGGTATCAAGAAGAGGACAGAGATCGGCCGAAACATCTTCAAGCTTTCGCTTTGCAATGCCCTGGCGTCCAATAGAATAAATAGTTGTAAAGTTGAGCTGTTCATCTGTTGCACCAAGCTCAATAAAGAGTTCAAGAATTTCATCCATTACTTCCTTTGGACGAGCGGCGGGCTTGTCAATTTTGTTGATGAGAACAATAGGTTTCATTCCAAGCTCAAGGGACTTCTTCAAAACGAAGCGAGTCTGTGGCATAGGACCTTCTTGTGCGTCAACGAGGAGGAGCACGGTATCAATAGAACGCAGAACACGTTCAACTTCTGAACCGAAGTCTGCGTGCCCTGGGGTGTCTACGATGTTGATTTTGGTGCCTTTGTAAGATATCGAAGCATTCTTTGCATAAATAGTAATGCCGCGCTCTTGTTCAAGGGCGTTTGAGTCCATAGTGAAGCCTTCCTTGGCAACGCCAGTTTGCTTCATGATGGCATCCATAAGGGTTGTCTTGCCGTGGTCGACGTGTGCGATAATCGCTATATTTCTGATTTCCATAGAGAAAAAATAAAACAGGAGCCAGAGGCTCAAGTGCGGGCGATTATATCACACTTGAATTGAGAAGTAAATAAAAAGGCCGCACTGGTAAAAGTGTGGCCTTTGGAAACAAAATCATCATCAAACTTGGACGAAATAGCTATCTGCGATTCTCAGGATTTCCCGAGCACGTAGGTGGCCTTCCGTAAGGGCGTCGATTTGAAATGATTTCCTAGGAAACTGTTTCTCGCACTCGAGAATCATTGGCAGGGTGTTCTCTTCGAACACATCCTGTCGATATCGACACTTGACCTCATCCTCACCGGGACGCCTACGACGAAGCATTCGTTGCATGGCATCACTCGCATCAATAACCATGTGAATCTGTATAAATGGAACACCATGGTTGATAATAGCGTTGAGCTGGCTCATGGTTCGAGGGAATCCATCGAGGATGATGAATTCATAACCTTCCTTTCCCATATGAGTAAACTCATTAAGAAAAAGAGGGATTATGTGTTCATCAGGAACGAGACGTCCGGCATCTGCAAACTGTTTCATGAGCATGCCGAGACTTGTTCCTTGATGTTTTTCTCGATTGATAAGGTCACTCGCAACTATCCGTATGGCTCGACTGTTGAGCCTCAGGATCTGATCACCAACGTATTCTTTGCCGCCACCGGGTCGCGAAACAATGCTAATCGTTTTTGGGGTAGGGGTCTGTTTCACTCAACTTCCTCCGTCGTTTGTGTGGTTATGGTTTAGAAAGAGCTTCTCACTACGGGGTGCATTCTCACATGAAAGTAGACCTAGTGTCAAATGGACGCGTTTTTTTAAAACTCGATTATTACGATCTGAGACAGAGGAGTTCTTCACGGTTTCCTTTTTCACCAATAACAGGACAGGGCATCTGTTTTTCTATCGTGAAGCCAACTGATTGTGCGTAGTGCTTAACTTCCTCAATAACCGTTGTACGAAGTACGTCGTCCACAACGAAACCTTTTCTGATTCGATCTGCACCAACTTCAAATTGTGGTTTTACCAATGTGACAACAATGCCGCCCTTTTTGAGTGCCTTGTAAGCTGATTCAAAAATCTTAATTATTGAAATAAACGACACGTCGATGACGATCATATCAACGGTTTCAGGGAGTGTTATCATTCGTATGTCAGTTTTTTCCATTGGGATAACACGTTGATCGTTTTTTATTTTTGCATCCAATTGGTCTGTGCCCACATCAACCGCATATACTTTTGTCGCACCACGTTGAAGGAGACAGTCGGTGAATCCACCCGTCGAGGCGCCAATATCGAGCACAGTCTTTCCAGTCACATTAATGTTCCATGTTGTGAGAGCTGCTTCGAGTTTTTCACCAGAACGACTAACGTATTTTTGGGGTTCTGTTACAACAATGACGTCAGTATCACTTACTTCAACGCTTGGTTTTTTTGCAATAATGCCGTTAATGGTGACGCGCCCACGTTTGATAAGGTCGGCTGCAGTTGATCGGCTTTTGACGATACCTTTTTCTGCGAGGTGGGAATCAAGTCGGTTCATAGTTTCTACACTATAGGCGTGCTTGGGCTTTATAGCAAATATGTTTTATAATAGCTCTATGAAATCGGATGTTGTTCCTGATGGTCGAAAATATGTTCCGCTCGATGATGCCGCAAAGAAACTTGGGTACAAATCGATTGAACTTGAAAAGAAAGCATTCACAAAACTCGTGGATGTTCGTTCGGTGGGTAATATCAAATATCTCGATCGTTCGGTTTTTGACAAGATAATGCCTGTCGAGACTCATTCTGCTGAGTGGGGGTCGGTTTCTTTTATTCAGAATTTATTTTCTGCTGATCGTACAGAGTTAAACCCAATAGTGAAACCTATTTCAAATTCTTTGGAAACTAAGGATGTTGGAATTAAGATTATAAGCAAAAGGGTAGAGATAAAAAAAGAATCAATTCACAGCGCTGATGGCTTAAGTATAGAAAGTGTTATTGATCCAAAAATATCAAAAATAGAAGAGCCGTTAAAAGAACCTGAGCCGCAAAAAAAAATTGCCAGTGCACCTGAGGAACATGACGGGTTTCTTCCAAAGCTTATCAAAAAAGAGTCACAATTAAAGGAAAAAGCTCTACCAAGGGCACATACTTTTTTTACCTGGAAGCGTCCAGTATATAGTGTTGGTAGCATTAATACGCTTCAACCGGTCACCGTTCGAGGATGCACAACAGCAGATCAGAAAAAGGTGTTTGACCCTATTTCAATATGTGCAACACTTTTATTTGTAGTGATTATGTTTATTTTTACCCAATCACTCGCGTATATTATTTTAAATAAAAATGATATACGTCTCACTGTAGGAGAGGCAGTCCACAAACCTCTCTGGGCTCTTGATGCCATGATTGAATCCGCAATTGATTCGTACGGTACATATACAACCACACTCAATAAAGCTCCGTATGTTGTCGAAAAAACTGTTGGTGAGACCATGTATACAATCTCTACTGCAATTTATGACCGTGGTATTGAAATAACCGGAGCTTCCGTGCGGTAGGTTATTGGTGTCGTATGTTGCTCGATGTACAGAAACAAAAAACAACCAATCACACGTGTGATTGGTTGTTTTTTGTTTTAGCGATGCAATGGTGAACCAAAGAGCATTCTGAATCCATTTCTTATTCTGAGTCCAAGAGTTGTAAAGAACCCTTGTGTATCAGCTGCTCCAACTGCTGCAATGTTATTTACCTCCTTTGTAGTAGAAGGTGTACTTGTCGCAATTGCTAGTTTTTCTTTAATAGGGGAAGTTGGTGCTAATACAACGATAGTTCTCTTTGGGGTTGAAATAGTTGGTCTTGGGGCTGTTGGTGCTTTTCCTACATAAATCATCGTTGTAGCATTGAGGCCAGTTCTTGTTTCAACGAAGCGAAGTATGTCTTGGTTTGGCGTTGATGCGGGTGCTGATGAAGCTGCCCTATTGCTTGACCTACCTGATGAACTTCCGGTCGATGTCGATGGTGTCGTGGTAGTTGCTGCAACAGGTTTTGTCCCATCGGTGATGATGGTATCGAGTGATTTTTCCTCTGAAGCGATGATTGAAAGACCCGATGCACTAATTCTGTCGGCAAGAGTATTTGTTGGTCCCACACTACCATCACCGTTTTGTTGTCCGGCCAAATATTCGAGAGGGTTGGTGCTATTTTTAACCAAATCATTTGCAAACACATTAACTGAGTTGAGTGCAAACATAACTCGTGCAGTTGTCGCCTCAAGGTATGTTCCCCAGCCAGCGGTTGAATTATCCTGAAGTGATGTTATGTAGTTTTGTGCATTTATTGCTTCGGTTGATGTTGTGGACTCGAGTGAGAGCGCCTCAAGAACTACAGCTGTTTCGTCTAAACTATTGTTGAGCGAACCGTTTATATGTAACCCTCCTTTTATTGATGCGAGTGTTATTTGCATCATTGATTCATTCATTGCATATCCTGCTTGCTTGAGGGCAAATAGGGCATATGCATCATCGAGGATGGTGAGGTGGGTAACAGGGCCTGATCCAAAATGGGTTCCGTTAAATGTTGCTACCAATGCATCTACTTGGTTTGTTGATCCTGCGGTGTATGGATTTTCACCTACTGCCAAGAGTGCCATGATTCGACGAGCAATGTCTCGTGGTTCAGTGCCGGCGAGTGCTGCTGTTCTAAGGAATGATGCAAAGTATGCTTTTTCAGCATTAAAGGCTGCAAGATTTGAAGGTGGTATCTCGGAGTCTGCTATAACACTAAATGCAATTGCGTTCCATTCTTTTTGCTCAGTGGTACTTGTTGCTCGATTTCCAATAATGAAGGTTGATGCAAATTCACGAGAGAATGTTGTTGAAGTGGTAGTTGCTGTTGATGTTGCTGTGGTTGAAGTGCCTGTCGAAGTTGGTGCGACAACGGGAAGGGAAATGGTAAGCATTGCTCCGTTTGCATAATCGCCGTTACGTGCAATTGAATACGTTCCAGGTGCATTAAATATAAATGATGCAATACCTGAACCATCTGTGGTTGTTGTTGATACCTCTGTATATGCACTTGATGTTGAAAGCGCTGCTCCAACGTTAATAGATGGATCTATTATGTAGTTTTGTGTCTCTATATTAGAGACGTCAAACTTTTTAAATGTAGCAGTGACGGTTGTATCTGTAGTTGTAGCGGTTTCCGAGAGGGTTGTTTGATAGGGTGTTGAATCAAAGAATCTCACATCATCGCCATTGTTTACTATTTCATTGGCGGTAATATCTGAAATAATGCCATTTATTGAGTGGAACCATTGACTAAGAATGGTGCCAGAAAGATCCATTGATGAGAGGTAAATACTCGATGAAGATGCGAAGGTGAGGATACTTGTTGGGTTTGTTGTAATGGTTGAGAGGATTGACGAAACTGACTGGGCATTAACCTCATTACTATCAATGGTTGTTGTGCCTACGGCTGGTAAGTCTAAGAGATCTTCGAATAGAATACCGCTATCTATTGTACGGATACGAAATGCAGCTTTATTGCCCGAGAAAGTTTCTACTGTAAAGGGCACTGTTGTAGATGCAAGACTTGTTCCAAGTGTTGCTGTGTAGTTTCCTATATCTTGAATGCGGAATCGTGCCACACCATCACTATTTGTTACCGAGGTTGTTGTGGTTGCGTTTGATCCATCTAATACTGAAATTGTTACACCGGGTGCTGGTGACCAAGTTTGACTCGATATATCGAACGATTCAGCGGTGACAGCAAATGGCATCGTCTCAAACGTGCTTGTTGCTGTTGCGCTTATGCGTGTGAGTGGTCCATATGCAACAAGGAGGTCATCGTTCTGAGAGAGAGATGTCATCGATAGGTTTCCCGATACCATTCCAATATTGTTTGGAATTGATATGTGCCAAGGACCACATAACATCGCTGGTGTTATACAATCTAGGTCTCCATTTTGTGTAAAAGTAACATCTGACCCAAGACTACGAATCGCTTCGGCAATCGTGCCGGCAATGCTCGACGTTAAAATATCTATTGAGGTCGAACCAAAAACCACGGTGGTTGTTGCGGCGTAGTCAATATTAGTTGTGTTTTGAGGATACAAATAGAGAAATGGATCACTTACAAGTGTATCGAAAACTGTAACGCTTGCTGTTTGACCAAATGCCTTCTGCGTTTGTGCCGTGAATAATACGATTGCTATAAACCCGATACTAAGTATTTTTTTCATATTAAAATGATTTATTTTGAGCTGGTGATAGTTTCAGACTGTCCACTGGTTGAAAGGTACGTTCCCGCTAGGAACCCTGCTAAAAGTATTGCAGTAATGGTCCCAAGGACGATTAATACGATTTTTTTAAGATTGTTATGCATCAGGGTTTTGGGTTTTGTTTACTAGTACGGGATACCATTTATCATTAATTGTGTCAAGGGTTTTTCAGGCTTCATTATTAATGATAAATGGACTACTATAAAGCCAGGTAATCAATCAGTCCATTTCCATGAAAGTATTTTTTCTCATTGTCTTTGTTTCAGGTCTCTTTCTTGGTGGTTTTTGGTATATGACATCATATAATCAAACCTTTTCTTCAGTTGATGGTGGTATGTCTTTTAACTACCCTGCGTACATATCCTCAGTAAATTCGAGTGGTACTATGGATGGGTTTGAGGTTTCATTGCGAGAAACAAGTTCAGATGGATATTTGAATCCAGTTCCACTCATCACTGTTTCCATTGTTGGTCGTGGGTCGAATGTTCCGTTGGATAAATGGCTTCTTATGCGCGGCGAAAAAACATGGAGCCACAGTGTTACATTGCCGGTCTCTATTTACAGAACTACGTATGATGGTTTTTCGTATGGTTGGTCGGACGGTGATGTGTCGGGAAAGGCTGCTGTGCTCGATGTGGGGGATCGTGTTTGCGTGATTGTGGTATACAAGACAACACCTGAAGCACTTAGGGCTTTCAACACAGTGCTTTCAAATATACATTTCGCACTAAAAAAATGATCATTCTTATAGATAAACCAAAAGGTATCACGTCGTTTGATGTGATTCGTCGTTTGCGCATAACAAGAGGTATTAAAAAAATGGGCCACGCAGGTACACTTGATCCTATGGCGACCGGTCTCATGATTATTGCGACTGATGCCGATACTAAAAAATTGTCTGATTTTTTAGGTTTACCTAAAACGTACGAAGCAGAAATAACACTTGGAATTCGTACGGATACATCTGATATGGATGGAAAAGTTATTGAAGAAAAAAAGGTTCCACTTGATTTGCAAAAAGAGCAGGTTGTATCTGTACTTCAATCGCTTGTGGGGGACACCGAATTACCAGTTTCTCTCTATTCAGCCCTTAAAAGGGCGGGAAAACCTTTGTATGAATATGCTCGTGAAGGCAAAATGGTTGAAGCGCCCATCAGAATTATGCACGTTGATTCAGTTGCGTTTGATGGATTTGATGGTTTAAGAATAAGGGCGGTATTTGCCGTGGGAAGTGGTACGTATATTAGGTCTTTGGCTGAAGAAGTGGGGAGGCGGCTAGGCACCGTTGCAACGTTGTCAGCCCTACGACGTACGAATATTGGTGATTTCAAACTGTCTGACGCCGAAGTGCTAGAATAGGCGTATGGAGTTTTCTTTACACACAGAAGTAAGTATGACCGCGGTGGGGTTTTCATATGACGGCATGGCCATTTGCGAAGATGTTTTGGGTCGTCGAGCTTTTGTGTGGAATGCACTACCAAGTGAAGAAGTTGTTGTATATATATACAAATATAAACGTGGAGATTTTTATGGCGTAGCAACACGTATTATAAAGGCGCACGTAGGCCGTGTGATGCCACGTGAGGAACATTTTTTATCTTCGTCCCCATGGCAGATAATGAGCCAGGATATGGAACGTGAGGCAAAAGTATTAATACTTACCGATGTTTTCAAATCTATTCCTGAAGTGCCAAAAAATATTGAGGTGGTTGATGCTTTGGCTGAATACGAATATCGAACCAAAATGGAGTTTGGCTTTCATGCCGAACCGACATTATCACTTGCTGCCTATGACAGGATGGGTCGTGGCCGTATTCGTGTATCAAAGAGCGCCCTTGCGACACCTGCAGTGAATCGTGCAGCACATCGCGTTGTTGAATGTTTGATACGAAACAAGACACTTCCACAGATTCTTAAATCTGTTGTCGTGCGTGCAAATACAAAGGGCGAAGCAATTGCCGCTCTTTTTGTTATTGATGAAATAAACCCACTCGATGAAACAGTGTTGGATGATGGTTTGGTTGGTGTATCTGTTTATTTTTCTGACCCACAAAGTCCCGCATCGGTACCAACAAAACATCTTGGTTCATTTGGGAAAAAACGCATCATCGAAACTATTCGAGGTAAGGAATTTGAATTTGAGATAATGTCATTCATGCAGATCAATGTTCCTCTTTTTGAAAAAGCGCTCGAACGAATATCAGAACATACACATGCTTTTGAATCGATTGTTGATATGTATTCGGGGGTTGGGTCAATTGGACTTTCAATAGACGCAAAGCGACGAACTCTTGTTGAAATTGAACCTGCCGCAATTTTGTGTGCCCGTGAAAATGTGAAAAGGAACGGTATAGAGGCAAATATAGTTGAAAGCCCGTCAGAACGTGCTCGTGATTATATTGTTTCTGATTCAGCGCTTATACTTGATCCCCCTCGCTCAGGTCTTCATCCAAAAGTTATAAAAAAGATACTGGAGGTTGCTCCACCAATCGTGGTGTATTTGTCATGTAATCCAAAATCGCAGGCACGAGACATTGCCTTGTTTCTTTCTGGATATAATGTCGTTTTTGCGGAAGGGTACAATTTTTTTCCAAAAACACCTCACGTCGAATGTTTGGTTATTTTGAAAAGAAAGGTGATACCGTTGCATTAGAATACAATTTCGGCTATTATTTTGAGCGTTCTTGAAAAAGAGCAATCAATACATTCCTCGGTAGCTCAGCTGGTAGAGCGCTCCGCTGTTAACGGAAGGGTCCCTGGTTCGAGTCCAGGCCGAGGAGCACGATTTGTAGAAGCTAGTTGTAGAACGAGATT
>CAIMLU010000046.1 GCA_903842365.1 uncultured bacterium | reverse complement strand
GCCGGCCTTTGTGGCTACCTGTTGTTGGTTGTGAGTTGGCCGTTGTCTGCTACTATATAGCCATATGGCATCACCTTGGGCTGCAAAGCGTCAGTTTATGTATGTTTCTGGAATATTAGGATTCTTTGTTCTTGTTATTGGAATTCCAGCTTTTATTCTCTTGTACAAATCACCAACCTGTTTTGATGGTAAGCAGAATCAGGGTGAAGAAGGGATTGATTGTGGTGGCACGTGTGTGGCACTTTGTCCGGTTGGTTTCGTCCGACCCACAATTCTTTTTTCACGTTATTCAAAGGTTGCCAACGGTGTTTACAACCTTTTGGCGTATATCGATAACCCAAATATGCTTGGTTCCACTATGGATACTGGGTACATATTTCATGTATATGATAAAGACGGTATGCTCTTGGGTGAGCGTACCGGTACTATTTCTATTCCAGCTGGTAGAAAAATTGCAATTTTCGAACCGTCTTTTCAGACGACGGTTCGCGAACCAAAAAACATCCTTTTTGAACTCGATGGGGATATACGTTGGACGCGTCCTAATGGTGACCCTCTGTTCAGTGTGTCAAATATCACCGTTGATGATTCTGGTTTTTACTCGAGGGTAAATGCGGATATTACAAATAAATCTGAACAGACTGATCGAAATGTTGAGGTTATTGCAATAGTGTATGACACCGATGGGAACGCTCGTATGTTTTCTCGTACATATCTCGATGAGGTTCCTGGTCTTGCGTCGACACCGGTTTCTTTCACGTGGCCAGAAAAATTTTCTGAAACACCTGCGCGAATTGACGTTGTTGTGCGGCATCTCCAATAACTACTCATGTTTTCATTGTTTGCAGAGAAAATAGCAAAGACTTTTACTCGATTTCAAATTGATTGGGTTGTTTTTGCTTCTGCGCTAACGCTTATTTCATTTGGTCTTGTGACAATGAATGCATTTTCGGGGGATAATTTTTACTACGAAAAACAGCTTATCTGGGCCTTTGTATCAATTAGTATTTTTTTTGTTGCGTCGTTTATAGATTGGGGTTTTCTCAAGAGGACTCAGTCCGTCATGGTTGTGTATGGGGTTGTTTGTTTTCTTCTTGTGCTTCTTTTTTCTGTTTCCGCGATTAAGGGTGCTAAGGGTTGGTTTAATTTTGGGCTTTTTTCTGTACAACCAGCCGATATCGCAAAACTATCTCTAATCCTTGTTCTCTCCAAGTATTTTTCGAAGCGTCATGTTGAGATAGCGCATTGGAGGCACATTATCGTCTCCGGTATCTACGCGTGTATACTTTTCATACTCATTGCTCTGCAACCAGACTTTGGTGGCGCCGCTATTATTTTTTGTATTTGGTTTGGGATGGCACTCGTCTCCGGTATCTCAAAAAAACATCTTATTGCACTGGGGTTTATTGGAGTTGCCCTTTTCGGGATTTTGTGGAACTTTGGATTCAAAGATTATCAGAAGGCTCGTGTTAGGAATTTTATCGAACCAATGTCAGATATTCGTGGAAGCGGATACAATGTGTACCAATCAACGATTGCTGTTGGGTCGGGTGGATTATGGGGAAAGGGAATAGGGTATGGCACACAGTCACGGCTCAAGTTTTTACCTGAATATCAAACAGACTTTATTTTTGCTGCGTTTGTAGAGGAATGGGGGGTGGTTGGAACACTTATCCTCTTTGGTGTCTTTGGTATACTTATATATCGAATTACTTCTGTTGGTGTCCGTGGTGGATCGAATTTTGAAATACTGTTTGGGTTTGGGCTTGCAACACTTTTTACAAGTCACTTTATTATTAATGCTGGTATGAACATCGGTATACTTCCGGTGACGGGTATCACGTTTCCTTTTATGAGTTATGGTGGATCACATCTTGTTACGTCATTCTTTGCACTCGGTATTTTAAATTCAATGCAAAAGAGAATGCGCTATGTGCATCGTGAACAGGTTCACAATGAACTTGTTGGTGTGGGTTATGAACGTGAATAAAATAATTCAGTTTCAGCGATCATTTTTTCGAGAGAAAATTGTGAAGATACCTTTTCGTGTAGATTGGAGGCCATTTTTTGAGCCTCTTCAGGATGATCAATAATGAATCCTATCGCTTTTGCAATCTCTCCTGGGTTTTCTGGTTGTATAAGAATACCTGTTTGGAGGTCTTCGATAATTTCAGGGATACCTCCAACCGCTGTTGCGATGACGGGGAGTTGAGCGAGGCCGGCTTCGATAAGTACATACCCTAAAGCCTCGGTGCGTGATGGCAAGATAAAGTAGTCGAATGCGTGAAGGAATTGTGCGGCGTTGGAAGCGTATCCTGTGAGGGCGATTCTGTCAGAGAGTTTTTTTAATGAAATAAATGATTCAAGGTTATTTCGTTCTTCACCTTCACCAATCCAGACGAACCGGATAGAGTGTGTTTTAAAATAATCTGTTTCTGAGAGGATGGAGACTGCCTCTGCATAGATGTCATACCCTTTGTTGGTATGAAGCTCAGCAATGGTGCCAACCCAAATATCTTGTGACACCTCTTTGAGACAGGGTGCTTTTTCCATAAGTATGTTACGTGCCTCAGTTTTTTCAATAAAAAGAGGTGTTGTGATGCCGTTGTATACGCGCACCACTTTTGTTGATACTAGTGGAAGTTTTGAGATTTCTTTAACCAATTTATTTGATACACATATTGTTCGGTGACAAAGCATTACTGTGAGCCACTGAAAGAATGTGAGTGCTTTTTTTGTAGGATTGCTTCGCGCCTCATTAAACGCCCAGCCGTGTGCGGTAAATATAATCATCGGAATCATTGTGAGACGCCCGACGATGGCACCAAAAATGCCCGCCTTTGAGCTATTGATATGAAGTATATCCGGTTTTTCCCTGCGGATCGTCTTGAGTATCTCAAAGAAAGCCCCTATGTCGTCTGAGATTCGAATATCACGTCCAAGGTTTTTTATGGTAATGATTCGTATTGACGCTTCTTTCAAGCGGGTAGCCAACTCTCCATCACCCCCTAACGCAACAACTGATTCATATGATTCAGGTGGTAAATTTGTCGCTAGATCATAGACGTATTTTTGAGCTCCGCCCCAGTTTGACTTTGTGATGAGGTATAAGATTTTCTTTTTTGGTTGAGTTTGTTCCATGGTTGTAAAGTGTGGTCATGTAATTATAGCGCTTTTTGTGGACTTGTAAGAGAGGTAGTGAGGAGGTATATTTTGTAATCATTGCTTTGTATGAAATTAAACTCAACCCAACCGCTCGTCCTTCTCTTCGGTGATGTCTTTGGATTCACAGTATCGCTCTACCTAGCCCTTCTTTTGAGGACTGGTGATATACCTTTGTGGCAAGAATTTTTTAACCACCTTGTTCCATTTATCGCTGTGTTTAGTGTGTGGGTTATCGTTTTTTTTGTTTCAGGGCTTTACGAGCGTCGTGCTGCTGCCTTTCGTCGTGATGTTGTACGTACTGTTGTTAGGGCTCAGTTTGTGAATGCGGGTCTTGCTATGATTTTTTTCTATCTGATACCAATCTTTGGTATCGCCCCAAAGACGATGCTCTTAATACAACTTGCACTCTCATCAGTCTTTGTTGTTTGGTGGAGGACATCTGGGTTTAGGATGCTTCGCCCGTTTGCAAAAAAGACGCGTGCGGTTCTCATTGCTTCTGGTGATGAGGCGCGTGAACTTTTTAATGAAGTAAATGGCAGTAATCGATTTCGTTTTTCATTTATCGATCGAATTTCACTCGATCGTGTCGATGCTCATGTTGAAGCATCTCTTATTGATTTGATACAGAATAGGGACGTCTCAGTTGTTGTTGTCGATACACACGACGCTCGTGTTGGAACTCTTTTTCCTCGCATGCATGAAATTATGTTTAAAGGGGTTCGATTTGTGAGAATGCATGACGTGTATGAAGAAGTCTTTGATCGTGTTCCACTATCACTTGTTCGTGAACAGTGGTTTCTTGAAAATATTTCAGGGGGTACTTCGTTTGCATACGACGTGTTCAAACGTTCAATGGATATCTTTATTGCAGGAATTCTTGGGATAGCATCGCTTGTGATATATCCATTCGTAGCACTTGCAATAAAAATTGAAGATGGTGGCGATGTGTTTATTCGTCAAAATCGTATCGGTAAGGGTGGTAAAACAATTTCGATGTTTAAATTTAGGAGCATGAAGACATCGGATGGCGGTAAATGGGTTACAGAAGGTGATAATCGTATTACCCGGGTTGGCAAGTTTATTCGTGCGTCACGTATCGATGAATTACCACAGCTCTGGAGCGTAGTGAAAGGGGACATGTCCCTTATTGGACCTCGTCCAGATATATATGACCTCGGAGTAAAACTTTCTGAAGAGATTCCGCATTACAGAATCCGAAGCCTCGTTGCCCCAGGTCTTTCTGGTTGGGCCCAAATTCGCCAAGAGCTTCCACCTCAGTCGCTTGAGGAGACAAAGGTTAGGCTCTCGTATGATTTTTATTATGTAAAAAGCCGATCGATTCTGCTCGACCTAAAGATTGCTCTCCAGACCATAAAGACGCTTCTTATGCGAGTCGGTAAATAGTCCATTGTGAGGTATTATTATATTTACGTATGTATAAAGTATTCATTACTGGTGGTGCGGGATATGTGGGCGCAATGCTCTGTCGCGAATTTTCAAAACGATCAGACGTGTCGGCAATTTTAACTGTCGACATGCGACCTGAAACTGATCTCACGCAAGGAAATAAAAAAATCTCTTTCATAGAGGCGAATCTTTCAAATGGTTCCTGGCAAGAAAAAGTAAAGGAGTTTGCTCCTGATATTATCGTCCACACTGCGTGGCAGATTCGTGAAATGTACGGCGAGAAGGCGAAACAATGGAAGTGGAACGTTGATGGATCCGACGCTGTCTTTGATGTTGCATTCTCACTCCCTTCGGTCAAGAGACTCGTTCATTTTTCAACGGTTGCTTCATATGCAGCATACCCTAACAATGAAATCGAGCACCTTTTCACCGAAGCAGAAGGGTTCAGAAAAACCGATTATTTGTATGCGGAAGAGAAGCGTATAAGTGAGGAGCATTTAAAAGAGCGTTATGAGAATGCAAAAAAAGTAGGCCGAGTCCCTCAGGTACTCATTGTCCGTCCAGCGGCAATTACGGGCCCTCGTGGTAGGTACTCGCGTATTCGTTTTGGTCTTCAATCAGCGCTCTCGGGACAACTCAAGGGTAATTTTATCTACAACCTCGTATCGCTTCTTGTTTCATTTACACCAATAACCAAGAAGTGGTGTAGGCAGTATATCCACGAAGATGATGTCGCAGATATCGTCTCTCTCTTATCGTTTAGTGAACTCAATGGTGAGTATGAGGCATTCAATATCTGTCCTCCTGGGCCAGTTGTGCGCGGTGAAGATATGGCAGAGGCGGTTGGTAAAAGACCGATTCGTGTTCATCCACAGTTTATACGTTTTGTTTTCTTTTGGATGTGGCACCTCACACGTGGAAAAATACCTACTTCGAAAGGGGGGTGGAAATCATACTCGTACCCAATTGCGGTAGATGGGTCAAAAATTACGAAAAAGTATGGATATGTATACAAATATCCATCAAAGGAAGCCTTCGTTAAAAAAGAGGGAAGGTATATGGAATTTGTTCAGAACCCATCCAAAATCTAACCATCTTAAAAACAGACAGACTCAAATTTACCTGTTAAATTCATAGAATTCCGGCTGCAAACAATTCAGCGCCCGTCAACGTATCTCGATATGTTTTCCTCGTGCTTTATTCTGACCAGCGAGGAGCGCGTGTGCGAGTATTCTCGCACACAGCGTCCGAGCGCCGTCAGAACAAACTAGTTTGTTATTCGAATACCCCAAGCGTAAGCGGGGGGGGGGGAGTTTGCCATAAGCCCTGCTTATGGTGGAAATGTGCATAAGCATATTTCCTTAACAAATACCCTGTGGCGTCAGCCCAGGGTGGTTTATTGTTTTCGCACATAATTCTAAGGTTTTACCTAGGCATTAGATTTAGGATTGGTTCTGAGTTTTTTTGAAGAAAACCGTAGAACATGTCGTTCTGCGGTTTTCCGTTGCTTTTTAGGGTTTCCAAGGCTAGTATGGGCGATATTGTTTTATTAGTAATACAGTTATAGAGAATCATGTTACAGAAGAGAATTGCTGCCTTTGCGCTCATCCTTGCATCGGTTGGTATCGCATATTTCGCAACAAGGGGTGACGTTCGTCCGTACGTTCTCGGGCTCGATTTATCAGGTGGAACACATCTTGTTTTTAAAGCAGATACTTCATTGGTAAAGAATACTAGTGATATTGCAGCTGCCATGAACACACTTGTTGATGTTGTTGGAAAACGCATCAATGCTTTTGGTGTCTCTGAAGCAATCGTCCAGGCGGAAGAGGGTGGTTCAATTGGTGCAAAAGAGCACCGACTCATTGTTGAGATTCCAGGTGTTACCGATGTTACCAAAGCGGTAGACATGGTTGGTAAAACACCTGTTCTTGAATTCCGTCTCGTCCGTCCTGAATCAGAAAAACTATCCGAAGCTCAACTCGCCTCGAGTACGGTGAGCCAGATTTTCTTTCCAGCAGAATTAACCGGAAAGTACCTCTCTCGTGCAAGTCTTGCATTCGATCAAAATTCACTTTCATACAAGGTGGGTATCGATTGGAACAGTGAAGGAAAGGCTCTTTTTGCAAAAATAACTCGTGAGAATATCGGCAAACCTCTCGCAATATTCCTTGATGGTCGCATTGTTTCGATGCCGGTTATTCGTCAGGAAATTATTTCAGGCAGCGCTGAGATTAGTGGGAAATTCACCCGTGAGGAAGCAAGGCAGCTTACAGACAACTTAAATTACGGAGCTCTACCACTACCTATATCACTCGTCTCAACTCAGACTGTTGGTGCAACACTTGGTTCGAGTGCGCTTCTTATGGCTATACGCGCGGGGGTTATCGCCTTTGTTATCGTTTCGATTTTCCTCCTTATTTGGTACAGGGTTCCAGGCATTATCGCCATCCTAGCCCTTGCTATGTACGTCGCTGGAAACCTTGCAATCTTTAAACTTCTTCCCGTCACTCTCTCGGCTGCGGGTATTGCTGGATTTGTCCTTACACTTGGTATGGCGGTTGATGCGAATATTCTTATCTTCGAAAGAATGAAAGAAGAGCGTCGAAGGGGCAAAGATCTCAACGCTTCAATGCACGAAGGTTTTGCCCGTGCGTGGAATTCGATTCGAGATTCGAACCTCTCTTCAATTATCACTGGCGTTATCCTTTATTACTTTGCTTCAACGCCTGTTATTAAAGGTTTCGCACTTGTCTTTGTTATCGGTGTACTTGTCTCAATGTTTACAGCAATTACCGCTTCACGTGCTTTGCTCTACGCAGTTGCAGTGAAGGGTGAGGGAAAACTGTCGAAATTCCTCTTTGGTTCAGGTTTCATCAACAAGAAATAATACCTACGACTATGTTTATCGTTCGTCACAGAAAAATATTTTACGCGTTCTCAATAATCCTTATCATCGCTTCGATCGTCGCCCTTTTTACGTGGGGACTCAAGCCTGGTATTGATTTCACCGGGGGTTCACTTATTGAGGTTGGATATGCAAATCGTCCAGCAAAAGAAGTTGTCATTTCGAGCATTGCATCATTGGGTTTTGGTGATGCTTCTGTTCGCGAAACAGGTGATAAGGGTTTCATTATCCGTAGTCGGGACCTTACGCCAAAAGAAAAGGATACTGTTATTGCAACTCTTTCAGGTTTGGCTGGAACAACAACTGATACATCTGCATTTGTTGAAAAACGTTTTGATTCAGTCGGTCCTATTCTCGGAAAGGAGGCTCTTCAGAAGTCATGGGTTTCAATTACAATGGTCTTACTTGCAATTGTTCTCTTTATAACTTTTGCCTTTAGGAAAGTGTCACAACCTGTTTCTTCATGGAAATATGGCCTTATTGCAGTTGTTGCACTTCTTCATGATGTCATTGTTCCTATGGGTGCTTTTGCGGTCTTGGGTCATTTTGCGGGGTATGAAGTAGATACACTCTTCATCACTGCAATTCTGGTTGTTCTTGGCTTCTCAGTCCATGACACCATTGTTGTATTTGACCGTGTTCGTGAAAATCTCTATCACAGTAGGGATGCTGGCAAGAAATCATTTGAAGCGATTGTGGGGCAGAGTGTTTCAGAGACTTTCGTTCGTTCGGTGAACACATCTCTCACAACACTTTTTGCCATTCTCGTTCTCTATTTTGTTGGACCAGAATCGACAAAGCATTTCTCGCTCGCTCTTATCATTGGTATTGCGTGCGGTACGTACTCATCTATATTTATCGGTTCTACACTCCTTGTCACGTGGCAGAAATTCACTGATAGGAAGGCGAAGTAACTTCTTAGTGTGAAACAAAACAAAACACAGAATAATTCTGTGTTTTGTTTTTTTATGCAGATAATTTTTTTCCTTATACAAATAAAAAAAAGATGATTTTACATTTTTTATTTGTATTGATTCAAATAATGATATAGTGTAGCCCTATGAGCACGTGGCGGAATGGTATACGCGCTAGTCTTAGGAACTAGTTCCTTACGGATTGGGGGTTCAAGTCCCCCCGTGCTCACAAAAAGAAAACGCCTTTGGGCGATTTTCTTTTTGTGAGCACGAGCGATGCGACTGCACGCATCGCGTGGGGGACATGAAAGGCGCAGCGATGTTTTTCGTTCCGAAAAACCGTGAGCTGGGGTCGCGAAATTTTCGAATGACGATGAGAAAATATTCGTGGCCACAAGCTGCCACTGGCAGTCTTTTTTTCCTCAAACCCTTGACACCCCCCCCCCACAAACCATATACCATCCCTCCCCGGATGAACCTTGTTGTGCATTTTTGCACGACATTGTCTCTGTTCTTCCACAACACAATCAGACTG
>CAIMLU010000045.1 GCA_903842365.1 uncultured bacterium | reverse complement strand
ATCCAAATTTTTTGATTGAATAGAGGCCAACTACGATTGTGTGTAGTAGGAGAGTGGGCCCCCATCCTTGTGTTATGAGTAAGAAACAAAGGAGCCCCAAATAAAGAGTGAAAGATAGGAGTTTTGAGTCTATGTTTAGCCTTCGTTTTGATATCATAATACTGGCTATAATAACTCTTTTCTCACTTTTGTTACCAGACCCATCTTTTTCTGGGCTTCATGTATGTCCTTTTTGAGTTCCATGGTTTTTTCTCGTGCCCACCTCTTATTTTTCTTTTCTCGATTCCTCTCAAATGATTTCCACCCTGGTGATTTTCGTTTCGGGTCACATTGGGCGAGTTTTGGATTTTCTTTCTTCAGAAATAGGTATTCATGTACTTTGCCATCCTTGTTCAAAATAGTTCGCACTTTCAGTTTGTTTTCTTTAATGAGTTTCTTCATTGTTGGACTTTTGATGTTGAATCGATCCTTGAGGTACCATGTAGAGTAATAACTATCTCTATGTGTACAGACAAAGGAGGGAACAGTACCGTTACTTATTGCATCTCGACAAAGTAGGCATGTTTGTCCGTACCAACTGTACCAACCAGTTTCTTCATTAATTTCGTTTCCACACACGAGGCAACTATATCTACCATTAACAGGGAAGCCGTTGGGTTCCTTTTTCAACCTTCTCTTCTTCTGGGCGTCTTCCTTTGCAAAGCCATATAGGAGTTCAATGAACTCTGTAAATTTATGTGCCGAATTTCGAGCTTCCTCATCGCTTATATCTTTACCGTTTTCTTTATATAAACCCTTCATTCTTTGAACCATCTCATCGCTTATTTCCATGGTGTTTTTTTATTGGTTAATAAACATAAGTAAATGTATAATTTCTAAAACACTATGGTCAAAATAATTTTTGAAGCTCACGGGACAACTTTTGATAACGAGGCTCATCTTTCCTCAGGTCACAATGACATCGCATTATCTCCTTTGGGCATCCAACAATCCAAGGAGATGGGGGAGAGGTATAAAGATGAACATTTTAACGCAATTTTCTGCTCAGATTTACAGCGTGCTTATAAAAGTGCCCAAATTGCTTTTGGTGATAAGTTTCCGATAATAAAAGATCGAAGACTTCGTGAATGTGATTATGGTGATTTTACCCAGAAACCAAGTGAGGTCGTGGATGAACAGAAACCTCTCAGGCTTACAGAACCTTTTCCAAATGGAGAGAGTTACGCCGATACTACTGAGCGAATGAGACATTTCCTCATTAATCTCTTTAGTGACTATGAAGGTAAGAGGGTAATGGTTATTGGTCATCGTGCGACTCAGTATGGTCTTGATAACCTCATCAAACACGTCCCTATGAAGCAACTCGTGTCGACTCATTTTAAGTGGCAACCTGGCTGGGCTTACGAGCTCACGCATGGGATACCGACCAAACAAACACAGTTACTAAGTGATGCTCTTAAGGAGAGAAATGTTCATCATGAGATCGAGTATTTTGACGGCCATAAACATATTGATATTGCTATACCTTCTGCAAAGATTTTCATTGAAGTTGATGGTATTCATCACTATACAGATTCCGAACAGATTAAGAGAGATTTTAAGCGAGATCATTTCTCTGATGGTGATGATTTTAGTACCATCCACATTCCTAATGAAATTGCCGAGTCTCATCGGAAAGAGGTTGCTGACGCAATTGCTCAGGTCGTGAGAGGGCGACAGCTAAGTAGGTAGTTTGTGGTTCATGACTGTGTTGCCATCAGCGGTCAGTGACCGTTAAGGTTGTTGAATTATTGGTTCCTAATATACCCTTATGGTGCTTGAAAGAGAGGGAGGTGCTACGAGTGCTATATAAGAGTGCATAGTCCCACAGTTTCAATTCAAGAGGTGACCGAGAAGCCTCTTTTTGAGATCTCAAAATTTTCCCAATAAGGCTTGTGGTGTCTCACTCCAGCAAGTTCAGGACTGAGTAGGCACCCAAAAATAATGAGCCCGAGGCGAAAGCCTTGGGCAATTATATTTTTGGAGTGACTAGAGAGAATTGAAGACCGGAGGCCGCGAAGCCGGTTGCTCCTGCAACCGAGGCCGAGGTGGGGTCGAGAGTTCTTATGAGCGTAGCGAATTAGAAACTCGTGACCAATTCTCTCTAGGCACCCACGAAATAAACCTGCGCAAGCGGGTTTTTGCGTGGGTGCCCAAGCGAGCATGGAATACTTGCACTCAGGGTCTGTAATTTTTTTTCTTACATAACGTCTTCTTTTATTGTGGGTTAGATTACTAGAGTAACTAAAAAAATATGCTTAACAATAACGTTCAAGAAGCTGAAAACAAGGCAAAAGAAGCTGAAGCGGTTGCAAAACAAGCTCGCGCTGATAGCGATAAAAAAAGCGCAGGTGAAGCAGTCGAAAAAGCTAAGGTCTCACAGAAAAAAATCGATATAGAAAAGGAGGCTAATAAAGCAAAATTTTAAGCCCCAATTTTAGTTCTAAACCTCGCTGCCATTCGACCTACAAAATAAACCCGCATAGGCGGGTTTATTTTGTGGGTGCCCCAAGCGAGCAATGGATGCTCGTGTACGAGAATTGAAGCCCGGTTGAGTGAGAGACGAACATGTGGAGCTTCGCAAGGCCTTTGAGATTGTACTCAATCCAAAAGGTACACAAGTCCCTGTAAGTGATTTTGACAGTTAATCCTTAACAAAGAAAAAATCCGCCCGTGGACACAGATCCAATAATCAATTCTCGCCAAAGTCTCGGGTGTACTGGACCCCATTTATTAGACACTCATTCTGATATGGTGATTGTACGTTTCCTTGGCCAAAACAGCAAACTGTTCTGGCGGCATTTTGAGAGCAGGATGGATTCGTGTGTGATTGT
>CAIMLU010000044.1 GCA_903842365.1 uncultured bacterium | reverse complement strand
CGTGCCAGCCTTTATAATCTACAGAGTCTCTTTTGTTCGATTTGCGAGAGCGGATTTAAGTGTCTCGGAATCAGAGTATTCAATTTCGGATCCAGTAGAAAGTCCTCGACCAAGTTCGCTCATAATGATTCCACGGGGCTTTGTGATTGATTTTAAGGCGTTTTCAACGAATTCACGGGTATATTCACCTTCAGGGTTAAGGTTGAGCGCAAAGACGATTTCTTTGAGTTCAGCATTCTTTTCAATCTTGCGCACCAACTGGTTAATCCTAATTTTTTGTTCGGGCTCTTTATCTAAAATGGGGATGAGTCCACCAAGGACAAAGTAATGACCGCTGTACGTTTTTGTTCGTTCAACTGATTTCAAATCAGCGTCCTTGGCGACAATGAGAAGTGTTGATGTATCGCGGAGTGTATTTCTGCACAATTCACAATCAATCTGACTACCAGAAAAGAAACGCATACATGATGGACACTGCTTGATATCGCGTTTCATATCCGAAATGTCTTTTGCGAGTGCATTTCGATATTCATCAGATTGTGAAAGGAGGTGAAAGACGAATCGTTCGGCTTGGCGAGGTCCGATTCCAGGAAATCCTTTAAAGAGGGTCGTAAGTCGATCGATAGGGTTCATGGTTGTTGTTTAAAATCCACCAACTGATGTTTCCGCACCTGAAAAATCTCCAAAGTCACCTTTATCAACAGAAAGAAAGGTTGATTTGTCGCTATCGAAGTGGAGTTTAATCATACCCGTTGGACCGTTACGGTGCTTTTCGATAAGGATTTCAGTATCGCGAGAACGTGCTTGTTCACCAGTCTCGTCTTTTTCACGGTGGATGAACATAACAACATCCGCATCTTGTTCAATGGAACCAGAATCACGAAGGTCAGAGAGGCGGGGCTTACCACCACGGCTTTCAACGGCACGTGATAATTGTGAAAGGGCGAGTACGGGAACCTGTAATTCACGAGCGAGGTTTTTGAGGGATCGTGAAATTTCGGTTACCTGTTGAACAACGTTGTCGGAATTACGTGACTGCACAGGAACCATGAGTTGAAGATAGTCGACCACAATCAATCCAAGGCCTTTTTCTGATTTCAAACGGCGGGCAACAGAACGCATGCGCAAGATATTGTTTGCAGGTGTATCGTCAATATAAATAGGCGCTTTAGCGAGTTTGTCTGACGCGTCACGAAGACGAAGGAAATCGTGTTCGATATTGAGATTTTTAACAGTACGCAATTTCCAGGCATCAACACGCGATTCGGCAGCAAGCATTCTGTCTACCAATTGCTGTGCAGTCATTTCGAGCGAGAATATACCAACAGAAATGTTGTGATTCACTGCGGCTTGGCGAGCAATATCAAGCGCAAGAGATGTCTTACCAACGGATGGACGAGCGGCAAGAATAATAAGGTCTGATGGTTGAAGACCAGACAATTTATTATCGAGGTCTTTGAAACCTGTCGGTACGCCACGGGTATCGTCATTTGATCCGTGCATTTTTTCGATACGTTCCCACGACGATGCGAGTGTGTCTTTTAACGGGACAAAGTTACCAGCACTTGTATAGTTTGTGACTTCAAAAATACGTTTTTCAGCCTTATCGACAATTTCTTCTAATTCTCCAGCTTCGTTATATCCAAGTGCGCTTATGTAATCAGAAGCAGAGATGAGTTTACGCATCATTGATTTCTTTTCGACGATTCCTCCGTAATGCTTTACGTTCATCGACGTTGGTACTCGGTCAATCATCTCTGCAATGTACGCCTGACCACCAATACGGTCCAAGTTGTTTTCTTCGCGAAGTTTGTTTGATAAAGAGAGCACGTCTATTGGCTGTGCTTTCTCGTGTAGTTCACTCATCGCGGTCCAGAGGAGTTTATGGCGATCGGCGTAGAAACTGTCTACGTTGATAAAATCGAGCACTTCATTTAATGCTTCTTTTGAAATAAGGATAGATCCAAGGAGCGCCTGTTCGGCTTCAAGGTTCTGAGGTGGTACTTTAAGTGAATCTATTTTCTTCATAGGTAGAGTCCATTTTAACAGAGATCCAACCCCTTGGGACTTGCTGCGACCGGTCTTTTGTTGCCGGAAATATCGTTTTGGTGGATTACGTGTGCTTTAAGTGTGGATAAACAAAAAAGCCCGCATAAGGAAACACTTATGTTTCTTATACAAGCCTTTTTAGGTCTAATTGTAGAGTTACAACTGGATAATATCTTGTCCTTCTTTATTGTCTTTTACGGTAAAACCGTGAGTTTCTATTTCTTTTCGTAGACGGTCTGATTCAGTATAGTTTTTTTCTGCTCGTGCCAGTTTTCGTTTCTCTACAAGGATGAGCACTGCTTCTGGTATTATTATTTTCTTTTGTGCGAAAAGTTTGAGTCCAAGGAGTCTATCAGCGAGAAGGAGTATGCTTTTCTTTTGTGCGTCAGTAACGTCATCTGATTTAAGCGCGTTCCAAAGTGTTGCTATAACCCCAGGTGTATCCAGGTCATCCGCCATTGCTGATATTACTTCAGATTCTACGCCACTATGACCCTCTGGTTCTACTTCATCAAGTTTTTGTGCATGTGCTACAAGTTTCTCGTATGCGTTTGTCGCGGCGCCAAGACTTTCCCAGGTGAAATTCATTGGGGTTGAATACCGAGCGTTTAAAAGGAAATAGCGATAGGCGAGCGGATTAACGTGTTTTGCATGAAAGTCTGCCATGGTGTAAAAATTTCCCAAAGATTTTGACATTTTTTTTCCATCAACACTCATGAATTCATTGTGCATCCAAATATGAACAAATTGATGATTTGTCGCACATTCAGATTGCGCTATCTCGTTGTTGTGGTGGACGGGTATGTGATCGATACCACCTGTGTGAATATCAAATGTTTCGCCGAGATATTTCATTGCCATCGCGGAACATTCAATGTGCCAACCTGGGAAGCCAACACCCCATGGTGAAGGCCATTCCTGTTCACGTTTTTCATTGGTTGGTGAAAATTTCCACAGCGCAAAATCAGTCAAATTTCGTTTCTCGTCATTTACTCCAATACGTTCACCTTCACGTAGGCCTCCTATATTAATGTTCCCAAGTTTGCCGTAATCGGGGAATCGTGCGGTATCAAAGTAAATACCATCAGATGTTTTATAGGTATAACCCTTCCGTTCAAGTTCTTCTATGATTTTAATTTGTTCAGGTATGTGGGCGGTTGCTCTGGGAAAAATGGTACCAGATGTGTGTACGTTTAATTCCCTCAAGTTGTCCATAAAAACCGACGTGTAAAAGTTGGCTAACTCCTGAGCAGATTTATGAAGCGCCTTCGCTGACTTTTCCATTTTATCTTCACCATCATCACTGTCACTTACGAGGTGGCCGACATCGGTGATATTGATGACCTGCATCACATCGAATCCCAATTCAACAAAGAGCCGTTTAAGTGTGTCAGCAAATACATACGCCCGAAAATTACCTATGTGTGGGTACATGTACACGGTCGGTCCACAATGATACATTCCAACCTTGCCTGGTTGTAAGGGTTTGAACGTTTCCTTTTTACCTGAAAGAGTATTGTGTAGTCGGATTTCCATACTATTTTTTTATATCCACTTTTTCCACTTCATAACAAGAATAAGGGTGAGCGCCGATGATGCCATTATGATTCCAACATACCAAAACTCATTATAGCTGTGGTAGAACGGACGACCCTCAGATTCAACAAGAAACCAGCTTGCAATAATGTTCATAACCGATGTTGTAAGCATGATTGCGGTGAATACTTGCATAAGCCTGCTCTGTTTCGATTCGAGAAGGGAATCATTGGTCTTTCGAAGTTCAGAGAGGAAGTGATAGTGGTTTTTCGTTGTTCGTATGACGCGTGCGAGAATTGTTTCAATTGATTCAACGTAAAGATCATGACCATCTTCAAACATACTTTTTACAAACCTGCGATATGTTTCGAGAATATCTTGGTGATGTGCGGTTGCGTCGTTAAAGAGGAGTATCTCACGGCTTACATGAGACATTTTTTGAACCATTTCTTTCTCATTGCCCGCAAAGATATTGTCTTCAATGTCGCGAAGTGAATCACGGATAAAATCGAGTTCATCCTCAAGCGATGTGTAGAGTTCTTTTAAAATGAGATAGAACACATGCCCACCGTGGAGAGGTTTTTTTTCTGTGTTTTTGTTGAGGATTGAATCAACCTCGCATTGTTTCGAGAAACGGTGGATTGCATCAACTGATTCGTAACGAGATGTGATGATGAATTGTTTTCCAATAACGAAATCTATTTCCTGGTGCTTCTGTCCTTTGCTGTGCTTCCAGGCAGGAAAATGCATGACCGCATAGATGCATTCACCATGACGTTCAATGTGAGGTTTCATGGTTGGTAAAGCGAGGTCGTGACTTACTGCTGGGTCGATATCATACAAATTCATAATCTCTCGAATCTCATCGTTTGTAGGTGATTCAAGATCAACCCACTCTATCCCTTTGATGTTGTATTTCTGTACCATAATATGCGCATAAGTATATCATGTTCCTTTTTGATTTGTGCTAATCCTTGGTCTTTGCGATAATTGCCCTACCATGCCAACACATCGAGAAAAAAGTATGTATGCGATTTCGGCGCTCGTCCTCATTGTGGCGACGTTTTTTGCTGGTATATCGGTTGGAACATCATCCAAAGAAGACTCTTATTCAATTAATCCGGTTATTAGTAGTAGCGGCGTAGCAATTAAAGACCCTCACGAAGTCGACATGACGGCATTTTGGAAAGTATGGACAACTCTCGATAACCGATTTGTCGGCACGTCTACAACTGACGCTCAAAAAATGTACGGCGCAATGAGTGGTCTTACTGATTCATACAAAGACTCCTACACAATGTTTTTTCCACCACAGGAATCAAAGGCATTCCAGGAGGAAGTGTCTGGAAATTTCGGTGGCATCGGAGCAGAGATATCAGAAAAAGACGGATACGTCACCATTGTAACGCCCCTCAAGGGTACCCCTGCTGAAAAGGCTGGACTTAAACCAGGAGACAAGATCCTTAAAATAAACGCGACTTCTACAAAAGGCATGTCTTCTGAAAATGCTATCTCACTTATTCGAGGGGAAGCGGGAACAAAGGTGACCCTGACAATATATCGTGATGGTGCAAAGGAACCTCTTGTTATACCTATCGTTCGTGGAATTATTGACGTGCCTGTTATTGAAACAAAAATTGTTTCGAAGGATGGAACGATTTCATCCTCGACAAAAAAAATCATAGATAGGGAAAATGATGTATTTGTAATCAGCCTCTATTCATTCACTTCAAATTCTGCACAACTCTTTAGGAATGCCCTGCGTCAATTTATAGACTCAGGGACACACAGGCTCATTATCGATTTGCGTGGAAATCCGGGTGGATACCTTGATGCAGCTGTTGATATTGCAAGTTGGTTTCTTCCTTCAGGAAAAATTGTTCTCAAGGAAAAAGAGGGTAAGGAAGGAAAGGAACGCGACTATCGAAGTAAGGGATACAGTATTTTTAATGATAATTTAAAACTTGCGGTTCTTGTGGATAAGGGATCTGCATCCGCTTCAGAAATCCTTGCAGGCGCGCTCTCGGACAATGGTGTCGCGACGCTTGTTGGAACTCAAACATTTGGAAAAGGTTCAGTACAACAAGTTATCGATATAACCGAAGATACTTCGCTCAAGGTTACCATCGCAAAATGGTTTACTCCAAAAGGAAAATCGATATCAGAAGTTGGTATAAAACCAGACGTCATTGTTGAGTATAAAAAAGATGATGTAAAAAACAACAAAGACCCTCAACTTATGAAGGCGGTTGAAATAGTTACAAAATAGGGTAGAATCTGCCCTGTTACCTTATAAAACCTAAATAGACACCATGAAAGTTGTATTGCTCAAGGATGTAAAAAATGTCGGTAAAAAGAATGACACAAAGATCATTGCTGATGGTTTTGCTATCAATAGCCTCATTCCTCAGGGTTTGGCCGAGCTTGCAACCCCAAAAGCTATCGCTCGTATTGAATTGGTAAAGAAGCAAGAAGAGGATGAAAAGAAGATTAAAGAAAATCTCCTTGTTAAGAACCTCAAATCTATTCACGATGTTGAAGTTGAATTCATCACAGAGGCAAATGAAAAAGGTCACCTCTTTGCAGGTATCCATAAAGATGAGATTGCAAAGATTGTAAAAGAAAAGACCGAAGTCGATATCCTCCCTGAATTCATTATTCTCGAAAAACCAATCAAGGAAATTGGAACTCACGTCATTGACATTAAAGTGCAGGGCAAACAAGCTGCATTTAAACTTGTGATCAAGGCACAGTAGTTAGAGATTAGGATGGGAAAAGAGAAATAAAAAAGAAACGTCGCACTCGCACGTTTCTTTTTTTGTATGTATATTTATGATGTGTGTGTGATATAATAAGCGACAAAGTATTTTATTTAAACCACATGCATTACATCATTGCGTTTTTAATTGCTGGTATTTTTTCTCTCTCCCAACCAGTCTTTGCCCAAACATGGAGCGACCCAACCGCCATTCCTCCAAATAACAACGCCTCGACCCCAGTAAACATAAGCGCAACAGCACAAGTTAAGGCTGGTGGTTTTGGTGCATCAGCTCTCTCATCGGCAGGACCAACTATTATTGGTGGTAACCTCATGGTGGGTAGTATGCTTTCTAATCCTGTTGATCCTATAAGCATCCTCTCGTCTGGTACGTATGGTGATGCATACGGCAAATGGGCAGCCTTCGGTCGTGCCTTCTCTGCTTTTCCGTTCTTTCT
>CAIMLU010000043.1 GCA_903842365.1 uncultured bacterium | reverse complement strand
TTTTATACATAAGTGGCGGGTTCTTTCTTGTCAGTTATTCCCCCTCTCTGCTATCATGTTTCATATGAAACTCGTCTCTTGGAATGTGAACGGTATTCGTGCAAACGTCAAAAAAGGTGGTTTTGATTGGTTAATGAATGAAAACCCTGACATATTCTGCCTTCAGGAAACCAAAGCACACCCAGAACAACTTGATGCAGACATCTTGTCTCCCGATGGTTACACGTCCTATTTTGACCACTCAAAAGGTCGTAAAGGATACAGTGGTGTTGCTATATACACCAAGGTTTCACCTGAAACAGTTGAGTATGGATTCGGTATTCCTGAGCTTGACCAGGAAGGCCGCCAAATAACGTTATTTTTCAAGGGTTTTGTGTTAATAAACACTTATTTTCCCAACGGTGGCGGGGGGCCAGAACGTCTTGATTTCAAGATGCGATACTATGATGCATTTCTAAAATACATAGAAAATATAAGGAAAACTCATAAAAACATCCTATTTTGTGGGGATGTAAACACTGCCCATTTCCCTATTGATTTGGCTCGTCCAAAGGAAAATGAAAAGAATACTGGTTTCCTTCCTATAGAGCGTGAATGGCTCGATAAGGTTGTCGCACTGGGTTATGTCGATACTTGGCGAAACCTTCATCTTGGTGAGGTTGGGTATACCTGGTGGGATATGAAAACATTCGCCCGAGAACGAAATGTTGGATGGAGAATTGATTACTTTTTTGCAAGCGCTGAGGCAATGAGAAAGGTCACAAAAGCAAAAATACACGTAACAGTTTTAGGGTCGGATCACTGCCCAATATCAATAGATTTTAACTAAAAACGGCCCTATTTGGCCGTTTTTAACTTGTCCTTTATAAAGGACAAGTTATCCACAGCTATGTCCTTTACGTGTCCTTTAGATATGATACTCTTACATTCGAAGCCAGTGCTTACGTATCAAAGGTTGATCGAACGTCCAACCTCTGACACACAAGTTCACAGGTTAAGTAATGTTCTTTCAACAATTTAAGTTAGCTCAAGGCTTGTTGGTTATATCAGGTAGAGTCCTCTGCGAAGAGTTGACTCCCTACTAGTCAGTTTAGTTCTTTCGTTCACAATCGTGAACTCAATTCATCTCACTTGATTATTCTCTCAGGAGAAGAATCCTTTAGTGAGAGGATGTACACACCGTCCAATCGGGAACAATATATTTATATTATTCGATCCCATGCTTTGCGGAATAATGTGTCCGCCCTTTCAACTAAAGCGGTTTTTCAGAGGAAATCACTTGAGGTAAGAAACCGCTCACCGCGCGATGAATAGGATCGCTCATGAGCGGTTTATTCTTATCTAAAAAAACGTTTCACGTGGCACATAAACACCTTTTTTAAAGCAACGGAAGGTTTACAGGTGCCTGTGTGTACACTCTACGAAAGTGAGCCATATTCTGGATGTTGATACTTTTTTGTTTCACATGAAACAAAAAACCACCGTTCTACATGAAACGGTGGTTTTTTTATTTTTTTGATTACTGCACCTTATGCTTTCCCCTTATTTTCTTTAGTTCTGCTTCTTCCGCCTGATCCTTCTTATCCTTTCCAATAGCTGCCTGTTTCTTAAGGGTAGCTTCATCTTCTTGGGCTAGCTCATGAGTACGCTCTAGGAGCCATTCTCTGGTATTTTTAGCGGGATTATCGAGGACTTCCTCCATAAGAGCGTTCAGAATGAGGCCTATCTTTGGGCCCGGTCGGTCTTTAAGAGCTTCCATGATGTCTTTACCATCAATTTTAAGCATTCCGACGGTTATTGGGTCACGAAGAGCTTCATCTATCATCGATTTGTACTTCCTTAATCGGTATGGATTCTCCTTTGGACGGCCTGTTCCTATTCGATCACAGTTGCGAACGTTCATAAGGTCCCAGATATGTTCCTTACCAACGTTTACCACCATTCGACGGACGGCGGATAGGGTAATTGCTTCGGGGTCTGAGAAAAACATGTGCCAACGGACGAGCTTCGTGACGATTTCAATGGTTTTTCGTGGAAACTTGAGCCTTTCAAGTATTTCATTTGCCATCTTTGCACCAACAACCTCATGCCCGTAAAACGTATACTGGTTTGTTTCACGTGAAAACCTACGCGTCCTTGGCTTACCAATATCGTGCAATAGTGCCGCAAGTCGTATCTCAAACGGAAACTGCTTGTCTGCTGAGTGTTGGACGGTTTTAAGGGTATGCGTCCACACGTCGTAGGAATGGGCTTGATTCTGCTCCATACCGAAACCTTCTTCGAGTTCAGGAATAACAAATGGCAAAATACCAGTGTTCCTCATGAAACTAATTCCATCTTCTGGGTGAGGGGAGAGTATGATTTTTGAAAACTCGTCGCGAATACGTTCCTTCGAGATGTGTCCAAGGAGTTTTGCGTGGGTTTTGATTGCCACCTCGGTTTCATGTTCCACGTGAAACCCAAGTTCTACAGATAATCTGATGGCACGCATAATACGAAGGGCATCCTCTGAAAAACGGAGATGCGGGTCACCGACGGTTCGGATAACCTTGTTTTCTAAGTCTTCCTGGCCATGAAAGAGGTCTATGATGTCTAACTTTCCATCTCTTTCGTCTATGGCGATAGCATTCACTGTAAAATCACGACGTTTGAGGTCGTGGTCGAGTGTTTTGCTCCACTCCACTGCATCAGGTCTGCGTTTATCGGTATATTCTGATTCGAGGCGGTAGGGCGTAATCTCTATGACTTTAAGCGTCGGGTCTTCGCTCTCAGTTTTAACACCAACGGTTCCAAACGTATTTTCATAGAACGAATCTGGGAAGATTGCTATGATTTGTTCCGGGGTGGCATTTGTGGTGATATCCCAGTCTTTTGGGGTGCGTCCAATAAAGAGGTCTCGAACACAACCGCCGACAAGATAGCTTTCAAATCCAGCGTCTTTGAGTTTTTTTGTTACTTGTGAAACAGGTGATGGAATAGAGGTGATTGAAAGGGTCATAGGGAAATAGTAGTACATTTTTTGTGTTCGGGCTATTTTTCGTGTACTATCTCTGAGTCAGTGTATATAAGTACTTTTATGCGCCTGTGGTGAAACGGATATCACAACGGTCTTCGGAACCGTTATTGCGGGTTCGATTCCTGCCGGGCGCACAGATTAAAACCAGCTTCGGCTGGTTTTTAATCTGTGCGCCCGGAGTAAAGCGTGGGACGCTTTACGTCAGGAATCGAAGCCTGCTTGAGTATAGATTCGAGCTTTCTTAAGCGAAGAATGTATCCAAGCATGGATACTGGTTCGGTAAGAACCGATATTCCTGTCGTGCTGTGCGAGCCGGAGGCCGACGGGCCGAGGCGGGGTCGCGAGATTTTTCAGCAGAAAAATACTTGTGACCACATGCCTGAAAGGGATTTTTTTGTTGTGCGCCCGAGAACCTGCTGGGAGTGGGTTTGTACAGGAATCGCTTCACGCATATTCGCTCGCCAGCGAATTACACGAACCTGTTTTGTTTTCTGTAAAAGCACAAAACCTTTTTACAAAAAGCCAAATGACCCTCATTATGTTTTTTAATTCTGTCTATGAGTCAGCAGTGTTACTTTGTTCCATGTTCCCGTGTTAATTACCACCCAGCGTCCAATAGTCTTTTAAGTTCATTGACATAAAGCCACCTTTTAAAATTGCCTGTGGATAACTCTGTGCATAACCCATAAGAGACATTAAAAAGCTGTCTTTTTTAAAGCGACATATTTCAAAACATGGCTTAATAGGGCTATTATTTGACAAATGGTTTCTAAAGTTACGTTGTGTGTGGGTATGTCTATCTGTGCATAACAAAATGTTTTTCGGCTATACTAAGCCTTGTATGAAACGTTTCTCAAGTGCAACTCAGATGGTTGGAAAGGTAGGCGAGGACATCGCGTGCCGATTTTTAGAACAAAAAGGGTTTACCGTTATCGAACGTAACTATACAAAACCATGGGGTGAAATTGATGTCGTTACGGTCAAGGACAATGCGGTTCATTTCATTGAAGTAAAAACAATTGCTACTCATAACGGAGATACTCCATGGGTGCGTCCAGCTGAAAACATGACACCCTCAAAGATGAAAAAATGTGAACGAGCTGCCGAGAGTTATGTGTTGGAAAAAAAAGTGGTCGGTGAATGGTTTTACGACGCGGTATTTGTGACCCTTGATGAGGGTGTTAAAAAAGCACAAGTAGAACTTCTGTTGAATATTTTTAGAGGATGACGATGAGTTGTCCACTGTTTTCTATTTAAAATTCAAATAAAGAAGGATTTTTTGTGTGGTTGCGTGATACAATAACCATGTATTTTTTACATTATTTAAACATCACCAGAGCCATATGTACTACGTTGCATTGTTCCTTTTTATCAGCCTCTTCTCTCTCCCAACCAGTCTTTGCCCAACCATGGAGCGACCCAACCGCCATTCCTCCAAATGACAACGCCTCGACCCCAGTAAACATAAGCGCAACAGCACAAGTTAAGGCTGGTGGTTTTGGTGCGTCAGCTCTCTCATCGGCAGGACCAACTATTGTTGGTGGTAACCTCATGGTGGGTAGTATGCTTTCTAATCCTGTTGATCCTATAAGCATCCTCTCGTCTGGTACGTATGGTGATGCATACGGCAAATGGGCAGCCTTCGGTCGTGCCTTCTCTGCTTTTCCGTTCTTTCTCCCCGCTACTGACTACGGTTGGGGTACCGCATGGGATGGTAGTGGTGCATTTTTCGGTCTCACAAACTCTGGTACAAATAAAAAAGACACCGTCATTGGATGGGGAAGCAACAATCCAAACCCAACGAACCTTATCTATAAATACAATGGTGCCGAAGTTGCTCGCATGACGAGTGGGGGTAACCTAGGACTTGGTACAAGTACTGTCCCTTCAAAACTCACTGTTGCTGGAACAATTCAATCAACTACAGGTGGTATCAAATTCCCAGACGGTACAACACAAACAACCGCTGCATCAGGTGGTCAGTGGATTACTTCGGGTACAAATATATACAATGCCAACACAGGGAATGTGGGGGTTGGAACAGTAAATCCAAACAGTAAATTGCATGTTGTGAGTGATTTCTATGCGCTTCCATCAACCTCTGGCTCTGCGGTTGATAGCGGTTTTAGAATCCAGCCAACATTGGCACATGGTGAGGTGTTGGATATGGGTTCTGCTGCTAACGCTTCATGGATACAGGCAAGGTCTGCTACAAATTATGCTACTAAGTACGGTCTGCTCTTGAATCCTAATGGTGGCAACGTTGGAATCGGCACTACCGTTCCATCAGCAAGACTTGAGGTTGCGGATTTGGGTAATGCCTCAGTTCGCATTGGAACAACAGATAACCGAACAAATGCAAACTTGCAGGTAAAAAATGCAATACATGCATGGTCACAAGACGTCTCATCATACGGTGAAGTTGGCGCAACAGATGTGAATACATACAATAACGGAACATCACCAACTTTTGCTGGTATTTTCAACCGTTACTACGGAACAAGTGCTGCTGGTACTGTTTCAGGTATAGTAAATGCTCCAACAGCCGCAGGTGCTTCAGTTCTGATTGGTCAAAACTCAAATAGTTTGAATATTGGTGTGAACGGTGCTTCCCCAATCAATTTCTTTAACTCGGGGGGTACAAAGATGACTGTGCTTTCGAATGGAAACGTGGGGGTTGGTCTTACAAGCCCGGTTTCACCTCTCCAGGTGTATCGCTCAAGTGGTGGCGATCCTTCACTATCATCTGATGCAACAAATATTACTACCCTCGGTACGGCAGTAACTCCTCAGCTTGCTTTTGGTGGTTATGGTACATCGCCATACGGTATGTGGATGCAGGTTAAACGTAACAACAATGATGGTAATTCGTATCCTCTCATTATTAATCCTCTTGGTGGAAACGTCGGTATTGGTACACCTACTCCAGGTCAAAAACTCTCTGTCGCAGGAACAATTGAATCAACCTCAGGTGGTATCAAATTTCCAGACGGTACCACACAGACAACTGCTGCATCAGGTGCTTCTTCAGAAACTCTTGCAACAGTTACTTCTCGTGGAGCAACGACATCAGCTGCTGTTGCATTGAATGGTGGTGCAACTGTTGCTTCTTTGGTTAACAATGGTAGCTCATACTTTGGGGGAAATGTGGGAATCAGTACTGTAGCCCCTAATGGAAAGCTCGATATTGGGATAGGGAATGATAATATTGCTTTCTACGAACCTGTAGACAACACTCTTGCTCTACAATCATATCTTGATGGTCAATGGAATGTTGCTGGTTATGCTCCTACGCAAACAAACCTTGCACTCCAACCAAAGGGTGGAAATGTTCTAATGCCAGGAGGTATTTGGAACACTTCAGGTAATGTTGGTATTGGTACTGCAGGTACCAATCAAAAGTTAAGTATCAACGGTGGTATTGGTTTCGCAAATGTGAATGACGCAGACAAAAAACTGTATGCCCCAGCTGATGGTGACCTTGAATGGTTTACAAATAGTGCTGCTCTTCGACATGGATTTGCTGTGTCGAACCAGGGTACAAAGCAGGTATACCTCAATACCTCTGGAGATTCTTATTTAAACGGTGGTAACGTTGGTATTGGTACACCTACTCCTTCAGAAAAACTCGATGTCGTGGGCGGTGGTATGCGTGTAGGCTCTGGAAACTTTACTCAAAATGTGAATCATGGAAATTATCACGTTATACAGCTTCCAGCCGCGAATAACGGTGCGGGTACTGGTGATGCAGGGCTCTATTCATGGGTGAGTGAACCTGCTATTAGTTGGACAGGTGCAGGTATTGCGCGAAACATGAGAAATTCAGGTGCCGCATTTTCCCGTATAAACCCAGGCCTTTCTGGTCAGATGATTAGATTTGATGAGGGTAACGGTATTAACTTCACTACGGAAAATTCAAGCGGTGTAAGATACACCCCTGTTTCGGTTACAGGAAACACATTGTGTTTAAACGGAGATTGTCGAACCGGATGGCCCGCTGGTAGTTCTGGTACACTTCAGACAGTGACAGACGCAGGTAACAGTACAACAAACGGAATCTCTGTTGGTTCTGTTCTCTCAAGCGGTAATGCTCAGTTTGGTGGTGCAACTCAAATTGGAACTGTACCCCAGGGATTTTATGGTGACGGGGGCAATATCGCACTTCGTACCTACAACTCTCCAGCGAGTGATACGTACTTCCAGACATACGGTGGTGGTGCGACAAATATGATTATCAAGAACGATGGAAGGGTTGGTATTGGTATCGTTGCTCCTGCTGCAAAATTGAACGTGTCTTCGGGGGATGGAAATCCAATCGCCCTTATCAATGGTACAACTAAAGGTTTAAGGATTGGGGCTAATGCCTTTGGTTCATCTATTGAAGGTGTTGATAATACGGGTACAGGATCATACCAACCTCTTTACATTGGCGGTTCTGATTTACACTTAACAACTTCTGGTAGTGAAAAGGTTACGATAAATGGATCTGGAGACGTTGGTGTTGGTGTATCTCCATCGCAGAAACTTACTGTTGCAGGAACTGTTTACTCAACAGCCGGAGGTTTTAAATTCCCAGACGGAACAACACAGACAACTGCTGCATCAAGTGGTTCTACCCCAACAATTGATGCTGTCCTTGGTGCGGGTAGTGGGACAGACAGAATTCCAAGATTCAATGGAGGTATCGACTTGGGTAATGGTGATAGTTCCGGTGGTGCTTCTGATACAGCTGGAATCAAGACTTGGAATACGCTTAATCTATATTCTTCTTGGAGTGGTGCTACGTACACCAATGCTAATAATTGGGGAATTCAATTTAATCCAAGAAACGGTAATGCCACATTCAAAGGCTCGCTAAAGATAGCGGGCGGTTCTCCAGGTGATGGAAAAGTTCTCACTTCGGACGCCTCGGGAAATGCTTCGTGGTCTACACCAAACGGAAGCACGGCAACCCTTCCTGCGCTGGTCAGTCAGGTTAAAAGAATAAATGTCAGGCAATCTGCTTCATGTGATGCAGGTTATATCCCAACTGGATGTAGCGCAGAGGGTGAATTGGGATGTACAACATCAAACAGCACATCCTTTAAATGTGAGTGGTTTGGTTCCAGAGGCGCACAGTGCTTGTTGTACTGTATGAAATTAGAGATTCCTACGCATACTGCTCCTGTGGTTACAACGACGGCATGTAGTGGCACTACCCCCCCCACATACACTGGAACAGGAGCTCCTCCTTACTATGCAAGGGGAAGTGGTTATTACCCAAGCACAGGATTTGCTGGAACTACTGTGTGGACACAAGTTGCCAATACATCTCTGTTTCCTGCTCAGAGTAACTGTTACTGGACAACAATTAACTAATCTTCTTGGTTTCAAAAAAACCGCTCTCGCAGTTGTTTTTATTTGTCGGGGTACTGGGAGTTTCGATCATTACATGGTCAGTACCCGTTTCCTGTTTTTTTGGATGGAAATCCTCAAAAACATAGGAGAACGGCTTCGAATCCCAGACGTGAATGAAATTGTTCATTCACTTACCTCAACATACAAAAACAAGGCTTGCGCCTTGTTTTGTCTGTCGGGGTACTGGGATTCGAACCCAGATCGCATGCTCCCAAAGCACGAATGCTAGCCGTTACACTATACCCCGATGTGGTGACATACTACCATACATAATACTATTTGCTAGTATGTATACCATGAGCTTCACTCGAGTTATAGAAAATTTTATATGCGGACACTGCGGCGCATCAGTTATTGGTAATGGATACACGAATCATTGTCCAAAATGTTTGTGGTCAAAAGATGTTGATATTGATCCTGGTGACCGCAAATCGTCGTGTGGTGGCCTTATGGAGCCCATTGCGGGAATGATTGAAGATGGAAAAGAAGTTATTGTTCATCGGTGTGTGAAATGTGGAAAAGAAAAGAAAAATAAAGTGTGGCCAGATGATTCATTTGATGCGTTCGTGCTTATTTCAAAGCGGCCATACAAAATGAAATAGTGTCAATGGTATAAAAAGATGGTGATAGTGCGAGTGATTGACATCTTTGTCAAGTGTGTGACAGATTCTACTTACGTGTAACTTTTGATGTGAGGGGTTGTACGGCCCGCCCAAAGCTTCAGTGTGGTTTTATACATTTCATCAGTCTATACAATCTGCGTCAACTATTAGGACACATTTGACGCAAGTGCTCTAGAAATGATGTTTTTATTTTATTACTGTAAACGGGTGTATTCTTTTACTCGACACATACCAGAGGCACGTACGGCCGAGGTATCTGTCTAAAGGTCTTATTCATTTAGATTTTTTAGATCAATACCATGGCAGAACCAGTAAAGAAACCAGCAGCTCCAGTTCCCCCAAAGAAGTAAAGGTTTCAAAAAATCCGCGAGGGCGGATTTTTTGTTTTTGATTTATTCCTATTTTCTGATAGAGTATTCCACATTGCGGGATTAGTTTAATGGTAGAACTGCAGTTTTCCAAACTGTAGGCGGGAGTTCGATTCTCCCATCCCGCACAAAGACGTTTTAAAAAAATCAGGACTGCTCCTGATTTTTTAGTTTTTGTGAACCGCAGTGATGTTTTTTTGTTCGAGTGTAGCGAAGTGTTGGAAGATGTGAGGTTGGATCTAATTTGATATATTTAGTAAATGGAAGGCTTAAATCTCGAGCAATCACAATCTCAGGAAAATATTCTTAATGTAGAACAGCAGAGAATAGCGGATTTAGAGTCTGTAATTAGTTCGATTACTCTTGAGGAAGGAGGTAAAATTAATTTACAAGATCAGGGTGTATTCAGTGAAAGAACAGAGGTGTGGAAGAATAAAGATGGGGTGATAGATGTCCAGGAATTTGATGGGGCAATCATTGTGATTTATAACGCTAACGAAAAAATTCCAGAGGGGTGTCCAGACTTACGAGGTCTTCGTTCTGGTGAATATAATCCTGAAACAAGTACTTGCTATGTAGATTTGAGTGACAGCTGGTCTTTTCTTGAAAATAAATATGTTCCAGCAATGCTTCAGCAATATGTTCGTCATGAGTTACGACACAATATCGTAAACAAATCGGACACTGAACACATCGCACAGCATCGTTATACTAGCTGGGGAGAATTAGAGGAATTCAATAGAGAAACTGCCACTCAACTTGCGTATCTTGATGAATTACATAGTCAGTATTTTGATGTAATAGACGGAGACCTGGGAGGGAGGGACTTCTTTACCAAGTTAAATGCAGGTTTCTATACTATTCATAAAAAAGGGAGCCACATTGAAGTTGCTACAACTAAACCCGAGAACGCTGAGGTGGTTTCAAACCTATTCCATAATCTGCAAGCATCAATACTTTATATATTGGGCAAATAAAGAAACTGAGCAAAAAGAGATAGTTGCTAGGATGACAAAATCTATAGGAGCGATTCTTGCAACTGAAAGATCGTTATCGGATGCTTTGATAAAAGTTGAATTAGTCATAAGCAGAGCCTTGAAATCTTCTGAAGTAAGGGAAAACGTAAGTGGATATTCAAAAATGTACACACCACAAGCAGGTTATAATATGCCAAATCTAAATCAGGAATTAGAAAAAATTATCAATAGTTACTAAGCGACAATTTTTTCATAATATAGAGGTGTAAATTAGTCACGGGTATGTATTCGTTATCACCCACAAGTTTTTCAACCCTGGCCCGCTATTTTTAGACTTTCCCGAAAAAACCACTGGATTTTTCTTACCCACACAAAAATCGCCACAAGGGCGATTTAATTAAACTGAAGAATCGGTCGCTACTCGACCAGTACCCACGGTTGGAGATTTTCAACGTTGGGTACAACTCAAAAATCCGCTCAACCGGGCTTCGATTCTCTCGCGAAAGCTCTCCCAGAGCTTTCTTACCCGCACAAATAAAAAAAATCAGGATATTAATCCAGATTTTTTTTATTTGTGCGGGTAGAGAGAATCGAACTCTCGTCTCAACCTTGGCAAGGTCGTGTTCTACCACTAAACCATACCCGCAAATACGAACAGGGAATAGTGTACCTTAAATAAAACAAAAAACAACTCTTTTTAGGTGTTCATTACCTAGTTGCTTTAGTTCCCAGTGGTGGTATTGTGGCTTCTGTACGTTCTTCGTCAATGGTGCCATTCACTTTACCGGCGTGTGCCCTATTTTAGGGTGTTGTGTGGGTTAATATCCCACCACGCCGACCACCTCCTTGGAACACGTAGACAATCCCGTCTATCGCCAAGTCTTATGACCATGATTAAAATCATAATATACCCAGATGGCACCACTGGCATCATCAACACAATCAGAATTGAAGGGGAATATACTCTTCCCGCCTACGATTCTCTGAAAGATCTAAAAGGGTCGCCTCCCACAAAGAGGATACCCCCACCAGATCATAGAAAGAGAGGGCCAAGGTACAGAAAGAAAAAATAACCTTCAATTCTTGTTCGTAACAGTACCCATAACAGGGGTAATCACAAAAAGTTAGTCCAACGTTTACAGCAATGAAAACGAACTAATACTAAGCGTTTCCTTAATAGGGGCGCTTTTTTTTGGCTCAATAAAGCCACCATTTTTAATACCATAAAACTATATTAGTAGTTGTCAACATATCTATTGACAATAGTATAATATATATGTATTATATACGACATGAACGTTCTTATTTCCAAGGCCCAATTTTGGGCCTACGATGAGTACCTCAGACCTTTGGAGGTCGTGAGTGATGGGTGCTACTGGAAAGCGGTGCTCGACGATGCATCCTCCAGGGTCATCGTGACGAGCGCAAGCAAACCCGTCACGTTGGATTGTGATGGGGAGACGATTGATTCGTTCTTGCCCTCCGCATGTCGGACCTCGAAGACGATGCACCTTCCAGTGCTCGTCTAGAAAAATTCAAAGCCCCCACACCTGAAATACGGTGATGGGGCTTTTTTTTGTATGAGTACAAAAAAAGTGTGAATAGTCTCAAGGCGTATGGAAAATAGTAAAACCGCCCTCGTGGGCGGTTTACGTTAAAAAAATTATTTTACAGCGTCTTTCAATGCCTTTGCTGCGCGGAACTTAGGAACCTTCATAGCTGGAACTGAGATACTCTCACCGGTTCGTGGGTTTCGTGCCTGGCGTGCCTTGCGGGTCTTTACCGAGAAGATACCGAGTCCTGCGATTGATACTTCGTCACCCTTCTTCAAACTCTTTACGATGCTGTCGATAACGGTGTCGACAACCTGCTCTGCCTGAACTTTTGTGGTACCGAGAACGCCGTGTACTGCTTCTACAATTGCCTGCTTGTTCATAGTTGTATGAAAATTATTAATCGATTAATCGATGACCGAACTAGTAACGCATATGAATTCGGTCGCACTCATATACCGAACGTCTTTCCCAATTATAGTACTTGGGCTTTTTCACGCAAATCAAAAATATGGCTTTATAGAGCGGTCCATTTTTTAAAGTGTTTAATAAATGGCTATACAAGGCCGTATTTTGTGAAAGAAGGGTAGGGGGTAGGGGGCTGTGGAAAACTCCTCTTTTATGGTGCTAAAAAACCCTTTAATTGTAAGGGTTTTTCATGTTTATACTTTTTATTATTTAGTCTTTAATTCATTTCTTAATACAAAAATGTAATCGATTAAACTTTTTATTGTTGTTGCGATGTGTGGGTTTTTAATAGCGATACCATATGGTGCATCGCTCAGAATGTGGAAACGCACGTCATCACCAAATATTCCAATATCGCACTCGATTGGAAATCGTTCTTGGTCCATCTTTATCACTTCTTGGTTTTTATACTGTCCAACCATTTCATGATTTCCTGTGTAGAGGGCACGGAATGTGAGGTTTTTACTGACTCTGTGTTTTTCAATCATGTGTACATCCTGTGCTGTAAAAAGTTTATCTATAAGATCGTATGAATAAACCCCGTAATCCATTTCCTCTGAAAATCCTTCCGTGTTTGTATATTCTTTGATTGATTGGCTTACACCACTTCGACCTTCATAAAATTGGATGACGGGTTTTTCACCACGATTTTTCTTCACCGTAGCAAGTTCGGCGATGATAGTACTGCTTGTCGCCAACTGTTCCTCCATTTCTATTTTTCGTTTCTGGATGAGGCTTTTGAGGGCTTCGGGTTCTTCGGCTTGATAGAGCGGTCTTTTGTTTTCTGCGGTTTTGATTTCTCTGACGAGGCTTTTTTTGTTGAGTCCTTCTAGGACGAAATAAATCGTCGATGATTTGAGTGAAAGGGTGCGCGAGATGGCAACGGGGGACAAGGATCCTTCCTGAAGGAGCAATACATACACATCAGCCTCTTTTTCGGTGAGGCCAAGGTATTCGAGGTGTTTTGGATGAGATAGAGGGATTGTTTCCTGTTATTGAAAATAATTCAGAGCGCAAAGAGGTTTCTGTATTAAAACCAGAGAAAGAGATTAGTTTTTTAGATCATAAAAAAGATCGAATTATTAGGGATCGTTTTTTTGAACATTTTTCTATAAAAAATATTCTCAATTTTCTTACAAGAAACAACGGAGATCTCTCTTTTAAGATTGAAAATAATCGGGTGGTGTTTGAGTCTAAAAACCCTTTTCTTGAATTACCTGACGGTTATGGATATAAAGGTGGCGCAGCCCGCGCAGTTTTACGTACCGCATTGGGATTAAATATTATTTCTCCAAGGGATATTGATCTTATTCGTTTATCTGATGAAGCATATCCAGGGGCGGATGAGGAGCTCGCACAAAAATACATGGGTGCTGATTTTGAATTCGGTGATGGCGTTGAATGCCTTGAAAGTGTTGACGAATATTTTAATTCTCGTGATTTCACGTGTAATGAGGTCCTTGTGCTTAAGGATAAAATAATTGTGTCAGAAGCATGTGTTCGAGATACTCTACGGAATATTATTAGGGTTTCTTGTTACGAAAAGAATGCTTGGAATAATACCCTTGGACCAAAGGTGATGGCAAAAGCACTTCGTTTTTATGTGCAGCATATATCTGATTTTGGATATGCTGAACTTGCATCGGATGACCGCTCTTGTATCGAACGTGCGTTTATCAATCCATTTTGGATTGCGGTTCATCTCGATCGTGCTTTTGAAGTGTCTAACGAAGTCGCTGAGAAATTTCTTGAAATATTAAAAAGATTTGAAATAGTGGATGTTTCTATTTCAACTCCAGAAGAGCTTATTATATATTTAATGAACGAAATTGATGGAGACTTTTACTTTAGAAATGCGCCACAAACCCAGTACGATCTTGAATCGGAGAGTATTCACAGCACAATGTCTCCTACGGATATTTTTGAGGATTTCTGTGATAAGAAGTATTTTGGGCATACATATTAGTAATAGTAGATGATACAAAAAAAGGCCCGGCCCCGTCGCTCGCCTACGACGGGGCCGGGCCTTTTGTGTTTCTGGTTCTCTGTTTTGATTACCCAATCAAGTAGTTGTTCGCAGAGAATATATACTGTTCGATGAATATCTTTTTGAAGGGTATGATCGAATTTATTTCATAGAACACCAGTGTTGCTTCACGATATGTATCCTCGTTCACGCTTCGATATGATAGTGGTGCAAGTTCATGGGCGAGTAACATGGCATTTGCCATGATGCGTGCGGTGCGTTTGTTCCCATCTTCAAATGGTTGTATGTAACTAATCCCTAAAAGGGTTATAAGCGCTTTATTGTAACCATCTTTTGCTGCGTTAACAGCCCTGGAAAGCATGTCAATCGCGTCTCCAATTTGATGGGCGTTATCGAGCGGTTTATATACTGAACCAGTTACGCCAACAGGACTTGATCGAATGTTGGTCCTTACTCCAAGACCTTTTACTACTATTTTATGTAATTCTTCAAGATGTGATCGTGAGAGTGTTTTGAAATGACTTCGATGTGCGAGTACAAATGAGAATGCCTCTTTGTGGTTAAGGATCATTTGTGCTTCGTCTTTTGTTTTACCTGGTGCACGGATACCATCCCTAAGTAACTTTTCAGTATCAAGAAGCGTGTATGTGTTGCCTTCGATTTTTGATGATTTCCACGAGAGCTCGATAACAAAGCGTTCGAGTTCTTTCTGATGGAGTGTTGCAGAAATATTTTTTATTTGGTCTGCATAATAGACCGTCGCCTTCTCGATGGTGGATAGTTCTTCGTCTGAGAATAGGGTGCGAGGTAGTGCGCTAAAAAGATCAAAGTTTAATCGATCGTGACCATGGCGATTGTCTGGGTCTATGGAAGTAAATACATGTGCATCAATAGGGAGCGAAATGAGGCCGTAGGTACTGACTGTGTATTCAACCGATCGACCCTTTCCTGAAATACAAAGTACCCCCGCGTCAACAAGTTTTGATAGTGTGCGTTTTACCGTTATGAGTGATACGGGGTTTTCTGCACTGTTTATTTTTTGATGAACAAGTGATGATGATGCTTTTTTTAGGCTGAAGACAGTCTCGGTAATTACCTCCTCATCTTTCGTTTTAAAGATATATATATAGTTCATAATCGTATCAAAATGGCACTTTAATCGTATCATATTGATACGATTAAATCAATGTTTTGATACGATTAGGGTTATTAGGTTGCTAGGATTATGAAATCGATGGATACCAAAAGGCCGGCACGCCTCGCGTGCC
>CAIMLU010000042.1 GCA_903842365.1 uncultured bacterium | reverse complement strand
TTACCGAGCATCCTTGCCCCATACGGTAATGTGTGATACCGTACGTGGGTTACTAGGTTCGCCCAACGGCGGACCTTCGTTGTTATAAGGGCTTATACTATAGGTAAAATCTATACGTACGGCCACAAGAATCATAAAACCATGTTTGATCTCAAAGCCATGAAGACCGTTATTGACCAGCTCGAAGAAGAGCGCGGCATACCACGTGAAAAACTCATTGAAGCAATCGAAGCAGCACTCGCAACTGCCTACAAAAAGGAGTACGGAAAGCGCGGGCAAATTGTTCGTGCAAAATTCTCTCTAGAAACTGGCACCACAGAATTTTTTCAGGTAAAAGTTGTTGTTGATGAGACCATGGTTGTTGTTATCACTGAAGGCGAAGAAGCTCCTGAACTTCCAGCTGACGACGAACGTGTTCGTTACAACAGCGAACATCATATTTTGCTCGATGAAGCTCAGCTCATCAAAAAAGACACTAAACTAGGAGATGAAATGGTATTCCCTCTTGAAAGCAAGGATGATTATGGTCGTATTGCTGCGCAAACTGCTAAACAAGTTATCATTCAGAAAATCCGTGAAGCAGAAAAAGTAACCATCATGAATGAATTCGGTAAACGTGAAGGAGACATTGTCGCCGGAACCGTTCAGCGCGTAGAACGTGGCTCTGTATTTATTGATTTAGGAAAAGCGTCTGGAGTTATCTCGGCAGAAGAGCAGATTCACGGTGAAAGTTGGAACCCAGGAGACCGCATTTGTGCTTATCTCTTCCGGGTTGAAGAATCCCCTCGCGGCATTTTCCTACGCCTCTCTCGTTCACATCCAAAATTCCTCGAAAAGCTTTTTGAAGCAGAAGTACCTGAAATCGCAAGTGGCACCGTTGAGGTAAAATCGGTTGCCCGTGAAGCAGGCGCACGATCAAAAATTGCAGTCTGGAGCAATGATGAACACATTGACCCAATCGGATCACTCGTCGGTGGTCGTGGAGTTCGCGTTAACACTGTTTCAAGCGAGCTCAATGGTGAAAAAATCGATATCGTTGAATGGTTAGAAGATCCAGTTCGTTTCATCGAAGAAGCCCTCTCACCAGCAGAAATCGGTTCAATTACTTTGAACAATGATCTCAAGATGGCAAACGTCATTGTCGCCGAAGATCAGCTCTCACTCGCAATCGGTAAGGGTGGTCAAAACGTCCGCCTTGCTGCGAAACTCACTGGCTGGAAAATTGATATCAAACCAACAGGAGGCACAACACCTAAACCAGAAAATGATACAAAGTAGGTCTTTTTACTAGAAGAAATCTTATAGCATACAATATATGGTACACCCCCTCCACGACGTAGAAGCAGGATCACCCGAAGAATTCAACGTCATTATTGAAATTCCAAAAGGATCAAAAAATAAGTACGAAATAGACAAAAAGACCGGTCTCATCATGCTCGACCGTGTATCCCACACATCACAGGACTTCCCTTATGACTATGGTTTTGTTCCACGAACACTTTGGGATGATGGTGATCCCCTTGATGTCGTTCTCCTCACAACGTACCCTCTCTATCCTGGAATACTCGTAAAGGCTCGACCGGTTGCGATGCTCCATATGATTGATGGTGGTGACCGAGATGATAAGGTTATTGCAGTTCCTGTCGAAGACCCCCGTTGGGATGATGTCATTGATTTGAAAGACTTGAACAAACACACTCTCCGCGAAATCGAACACTTCTACTCAACGTACAAGCAGCTCCAAAAGAAAGAAGTTATTGTCAAAGACTTCCAACCAAAAAAAGTTGCCATGGCTGGTTTCAAAAAAGCATGCGCAAAGTACCTCGAGTCGATGAAAAATAAAGCCTAATCAGAAACAGTTCACAAACTCCCTTTACAGGGAGTTTGTTTCGTTTTACTGTTAAGCATGCAGGACACCGTAACGGCTCACAAGACGTTCAAGGTCCTTATTCTAAGCAAATAATTAATCAAAAAAACATTCTAATAATATGAAAAAAACAATACTCATAGCCCTTATTGGGTTTGCCTTGGCTCCAGTTGCCCAAGCACAAACAACAACCCAACCTTTTCGTACAGGTATCCGTACCGACCGTGAAGAGTTTCGAAACGAACTTCAGGTTAAACTTGGCGAAATGAAACAGGAAAACAAAGGTATTCGTGAAGGTTTACGCGCCGATATACAGACCTTCCGTGCCTCCACTTCAACATCGACACCACGAGAAGATCTTAGAAAAGCTGTTCTTGAAAAGAGAGATGAGGCTCGTGAGGCAATCAAAGAAAACCGCGATGAAACCAAGAACGCGATCTCTGAGAAACGTGCAGAATTCCGTAAAGACGTTGTTGGACAAGTAACCGAACGAATCGCACAAGTAAAAGAGAGACTCTCTGCTGCCATCACAAGACTTGATGACGCGCAGACGAAAATTATCGAAAAGATAAGCGCATTTGAAACTCGTGGAGCAGATGTTTCAGATGTAAAGGCAAAATTAGCGATTGCCCAAACAAAAATCGCTGCTGCAAAAACCGCACTCATAGCGATCAGTACCTCAACCCCAATAAGCACATCAACATCGACCGCCCAACTTATTGTCGCAGATGCAAAGACGGGACTCAAAACAGCCGAAACAGCAATTCGTGAAGCACACAGAGCATTTGTCGATACCGTGGCATCTCTCAAGATGGCCCTCACAAAGATGAAAACAGCAACCTCAACTGAAAAATCTCTCTAATTTTACTAGTAAAAAAACAACCATGGACAATCAAACCCAGATACAAGTTCCAAAGGCTTACGGGCCTATCATCGGAATTATCATTGTTATTGCTATTTTTATAGCAGGTGGTGTGTACCTCTTTACCGCAGGGTCAAAAAAACCAGTAGTAGCAACACCCGCAAATTCCGAGATAACAGTTATTGAAAAGGATCTCGATGCTTCTCTTGCTAATCTTACCGCAGATATCAATTTATCAGACATTGATTTATCAATGGGTAAATAAGAGAAGTAAAAAACACATCCGATCGCACACCTGTGATTGGGTGTGTTTTTTTTGTCTCAAACCACCCATACAAAGATTATTCTAATCCGCATAGACAAAACGAACCTCTCCGAGTAGACTTTTCTAGAATCTATTTATATCCATGTCACACACACATACCCATTCACACGAATATTCAGTTGAGGTTAAAAACCTCCCTGAAACAGGCGAAGTTGAAATCACAGGAACACTCTCGGCAAAAGAATTCGCTGAGTACGTTAAAAATGCATTTACATCAGTGCAGAGAAATTATGAAGTCCCTGGATTCAGAAAAGGGAAAGCTCCTGAAAAAATGATCCGTGAACAAATCGGTATGAATTTTGTTTTAGAAGAAGCCGCTGAAGAAGCAATTTCACATCTCTTTCCGCACATTCTCTCTGAGAAAAAAATTGATGCGGTTGGTCGACCAAAAGTAACGCTTTCAAAACTTGAAGAAAAAGCCGAGCTTGGATTTACTATCGTCGTCGCAATTGTTCCTGAAATTAAATCTCTCGACTATAAAAAAGCTGCTGCAAAGAAAAATGCAATTGAAGTAAAAGTTGATGTGGTCACCGAAAAAGAAATTGAAGATGCAATCAAACATGTCCTATCGATGCGTGGTGGTGAAGGTGAAGCGCCAAAAGAACTCACCGACGAAGTCGCTCAATCATTCGGTGGATATAAAAATGCTGACGAATTTAAAGTGAAACTCAAAGAAAACCTCGTCAAAGAAAAAGAATACCGAGCATCTGAAAAACGTCGACTTGGACTCTTTGAAGGATTGATCGAAGCAACTGAAATAAAAATACCAGAAGCTATGATTGAGGGTGAGCTCGACCGACTTGTGAGCGATTTCAAACGTGATGTTGAACGTATGGGAGCAACATTTGAAGAGTACATGGCTCACGCAAAAAAAACTGAAACTGACATGAGAAAAGAATGGAGGAAAGATGCAGAAAAACGCGCAACGCTTGAAATCATTCTCGAGTATGTTGCAAAAAAAGAAAAAGTTTCTGCTGATGAAAAAAGGCTTGAGACCGAGACAACTGAACTCATGAAACATTACAAAGACATTGATCATGACCGAGCACGTTCGTACGTCGAAGGGATGCTTATTCGTGAGGCAACCATCAAGTTCCTCGAGTCAGTAAAGTAAGAAAAAAGTAATCGG
>CAIMLU010000041.1 GCA_903842365.1 uncultured bacterium | reverse complement strand
ATTCGCTTCGCGAATTCCGGCCTTTGTAAAAACCACACCTTTTCAAAGAAAAAGGGCCGCGCATAGGAATGCGCGGCCCCGAAAACAAACATAGTGATTACAAACTAAACCGTAATCACCACACGAGGACGCATGTAAACATGCCGACATCCCGAACCATTGATGTAAACCCTCTCACCATCATCCCAACGCACGTCAGGAACGTAACCATCCTGGTCACGCGAACCAGAACACACAGTGACAATCCCATTCTGGTCCAAGTGCTTTTTCGTTTCCGAAAAATATTTGAGCCCAAAAATAAGACGCTCGAGAAGCGTAATACCCTTCAAACCCTGTCTAGCAAGATTATCTTCCGAGAGACCCTGTGTCTCTTTATCAGCTTCAACACGATCGCGCACCCAAATAGCATACGCACCACCTGCAACATTACGATCATTGTAAACGATCGTATCGTCAAGCTTAGAGCAAGTATACTTTTCGCAAAAAAAATGCCTCTTGTGTACGGTCCAAACCTCCTCAAGGGAAAGGCCCGGAATAATAATGAGACGGTTGAAATCTTCAACCCGTTCAGGGATCTGCACCCCCGAGAAGTCAAAGTCGCGGTTAAAGAATTTCTTGTAGAAACCCTGCCAACGTTCAACGTCGGTGATGACGACTTGTCCCCCACACATCAGCGTATCGAACGTAGTCCAAAACTCGGGATACGCCCCACGCTTGATTCCGTCGAGCCGCTCTTGCGAGAGGCCAAGGGAATTAATGCGCGTAGCAAGGTTGCTGGCAAAAGAAAAAACGGTGTCATAGTTAGCTTTTTCCATATCGTATATCGTATCTTTTCAGTGCCGTGTCATTCTTAACCTCCCTCAGAGAAATCCAGAATGCTTATCGGGTGTGATTAGATGCGAAATTTTGCAGACTTTGGCAGCACACAAAATTTCGCATCTAATTCTTTTGTCTTGTAAAAGACCTTTTCTATGCACAACATAGAACAAATATACACAATGTCAACCCCCCCCCCCCTGTAATACCCCAAAAAAAAAGAAAACCACACTCATCAAGAATGTGGTATGCACGTTTTGGTAAAAGACCGTGCAACTTAACTCAGAACTAAAAAGCAGTCTGTACCAGTGAATCTGCGTATGCCTGGGTCCACTCACCAGTGGATACACGGTCCAGAAACGGGAGACTGTTCCATTGCCCCTCGTCTACTACCGGGGGCGTCGTATGTCCCGCCGGCATAATCTGGACGAAATCGAATGTTGCCATCCCAACCAATTTCCTTGGCAGACTCACACACGTGACCACCGTTTTCGTCGGGCCAAACGGCGTAGAATTTACCCCTGATGAGAATCATCTTGCGAGTACTGTCTATTTGCTTATTCATCTGGTTTTTTGCGCTTTACGGTGCCGCGGGCCGTCTGTTTAAAATGAGATTCACCGAAGTGAAAAATCGGTATTGCCTTTCGGCGGATCGATGTCTCTCGTTTCTTTAGTTAAAAAGTTAACAGACTAACTTACTGCACTCGTATTGAGCACAGCTTTCCAAGGCCTACATATAAGCCCGAGAAAGCTGTGCTCTACGCAAACATTTTCAATGTTCTTATCTGTTACTATTATAGCATGTATATATTTATTGTCAAGTATATTGAACACCTAAAAAAGCCTAGAATAGAGCCACAACTATGAACAAACCACTCAAAGTACACTTCACTGGAATCTGTGGCGTCGGCACCGGAGCATTGGCTGTCGCCCTCAAAAAGTCCGGCTGGACCGTCACAGGTAGCGATAAAGGTTTCTACCCCCCTGTATCAACCGCACTCACCGAAGCGGGAATTCCCTTTTATGCTGGTTGGCACCCGGAAAACATCGGCGAAGTAGATATCGCTGTTGCTGGTGGTGTTGGCACAAGTCCAAGCAATCCTGAAATAAAATATTTCCGTGAAAAAGGCATCCGTCTTGTTTCTTTTGCCGAAGCGGTTGGAGAGTTCCTCGTCCAAAAACGCTCCATCGTCTGCGTTGGTACTTGGGGCAAAACAACCTCATCCTCCCTCCTCTCTTTTATTTTCGACAAAGCCGGAATGAACCCAAGTTATTTTTCTGGAGGTGTTGGAATCGGTCGTGATGCAGGTGCGTTGACTGACAGTGAATGGAGTATCATTGAAGGAGATGAATACCAAGTCTCAATCGAAGAACGACGCGCAAAATTCTTCCACTACAAACCAACCGATCTCCTTATGACCGCAATATCGTGGGACCACGCTGACCTCTACCCTACCGAAGCGCTTTATATGGACGCGTTTAAAAAACTTCTTGCCAACCTTCCTCGCAAAGGAAAGATCATATATTGCGTCGACAATACCAACCTCGTTTCACTCATCAGTGAAACACAATCCGATGGAGCACACGATCCAGATTCGTTTGTAAGTTACGGTGCATCAGAGAATGCAGATTACAGGTATGAAAATGTCTCACATACCAAATTAGGTCTTTCGTTTGATATCGTGTACCGCAACAAAACGTATCACATTAAAAGCCCAATGCTTGGTACCTATAACATTGAAAATATTACTGGATGTTTTGCCATGGCACGTGAACAAGGGATAGCACCGAGTCTTATTAGCGATGCTATTTCAGAGTTTCCAGGACTCAAACGTAGACTCGAACGCAGGTTTGAAAGCACTGATGGTCACATTACTGTAATTGATACCCACGCCCCTACCCCAGAAAAGGCAAAGAGTGGTCTTGAAAGCGTTCGTGAGGTATACAGTGGTAAAATTGTCGCAATATTTGAACCAAATATTGGCGGAAGGCAGCGTGCATCTGCCTATATGTACGACAACACATTTGTAGACGCAAATACGATTTTTATCCCACGTCTCACCAAACTAAAGATTGATGAGAGCTTGAAGGAGCAACCGCTTGAAGGTGAAGAGCTAACGGCAATTATTAAAAAGACACATGCAAGCGTGGAGTATATTGATAACGATGACGAACTTGTGTCTGCAGCAATCCGGTACGCCAGTGACATTACAGCTGATAACGTCATCGTATTTCTTGGATCACATGGCTTCCGTGGAATGATTGAAGAAGTGGTCAAAAAACTTGCTGAGAAAAAATAATTATTACCATCTTTGGTATATAATAATACTTATCACATACACGTATATTTACTATACACATGAAAAAAAACAACAAATGCGAGAGTTGCCTTATGCCTTTTTCTCAAGACCCTGGTATCAGAGAATCTGAAAAATATTGTAGTTATTGTTTCAAGGATGGCAAACTCTGTTATGAAGGAACTGACGTAAAAGAGTTCCAAAAAAGATCTTATGAATCTATGGTCGCCCACGGCATGAACAAAATCACGGCAAAATTCTTCACTTTCTTAATTACATTTGCTCCACGCTGGAAAATTAAGAAGTGATTTTAAAAAGACTAGAAATTAAAAACCTCCCCAACATGCGGGAGGTTTATTGTAAGTTGAAATGCTTACACGCTTACAATGACAATGTTTCGATTTTGATCACCACGGCGATGTGACCACCATGCGAAATCACCATCATAAAGACGATCGCTATACGTATCAACCCCATCAAAACGAACTGATCCTTCAACAAGTCCAGACTGAAGACATTGTACTTGGATAATTTCATGGAGTGAAATCGCACCCGTATCTTCATTAATACACTGGGCCCCATAGAGAGACTTGATGTGGTTCAAGAGCTTTTTATTTCTCTTGCCCCACACTGGATCATGAGGATTGTGAAGAAACGAGTCTTTTCCAATACCCAACATAACATATGCAAACATCCTCTTTTTACGACTTTCAGAATCAAAATGACGTAGCGCGTGAGTGATCACTGACCCCCTTCGGGTGATAAGCCCTTCTGGCGACTCACCTATAAGTGACTTTCTCCCCGCATGAACAACCACGGCTTTTGGTTCCCCTGGAATAGTAAGAATAACAACAGGGCAATCCCCTGTCGGCATCACCAGAGCGTCACCATGCAAAAGGCATAAACCATCGGCATTTTTATGATACTGAACGTAGCCATTTTTAACATTCACCCGCGTAAATGCAGATGAAGGTAAAACAATACGACTTGCTTGCGCTATATTAGAAACGTAAGGTACTTTTCCTGGACACAATTCCGAAACGAGGCTATACACTTTTTCACACAGTGAATCAACAGGCCCATCTAATCGAAAACCGTCGTGATGTCTACCAAAGGCACACACTCGAACTTTATTACCAAGAATGTTCATATCTATACTGAATACAAACACACAAAACCCTTGAGCGCAATGCGTTCAAGGGTTTTGTGTGTTTGTTAAATCCTATTTACCCTCATCAACGATTTCAGTCTTTACTTCCTCACTTTCAATCGAGACAACCTCAAGCGTCATACCACACGTATTACATTCGATAACATACTTCACTTTAAGGTTTGGGTATTTTGTAAGATCAATTTGATTTTTACATTCTGGACAAATACATTTCATAGTTTTTTTACATTAAGAGCACTGCACAATAGGTTGCTCACAATAAACGCGCTCTGTACTTTCCACTATAGCCGAAAACATCATGAATGAAAAGACTTTACGCAGAGACGCTAAAGCATTAGTCTAGAGGCATGATTACCCCAACAGAAGAGTCCAAAAGCCTCTCCTCTATTCTCGGAAAAACCGTATATCTCAAACGAGAGGACCTTCATTTTTTAAGGTCACATAAAGGGAGGTCTATTCCTATTATGATTGATACAAAAGTTGCACAAGGCTTCCATTCTTTTGTTATTTCAAGTTCAGGAAACGCTGCGCTCGCGGCAGGTCTCTATATCTCACAAAATCACCCAGGAACAAAACTCACCATATTAGTGGGAGAAAAAATTCCCGATGAAAAATTGCAACCACTTCTTGAACTCGTAGGAGAAAAAATAACTGTCTCGAAAGTCGCCCGACCGCTTATGGAGCTTACCTTACTTGAGAAAAAAGGATGTGTGAGTTTACGCCAATCAACAGATGACACGGCCCTTCTGGGTTATTTCGACCTAGCGAGAGAGATATTAAATCAAACGCCTGATGTTTCAGATGTGTTTATTGCAACATCCTCAGGAACAACTGCCGTTGCGCTTCACGCTCAATTCTGTGAACTTGGCAGAGATGTAAAAATCCACATTGTTCAAACACCAGCGTGTCACCCATTCATCGAAAGTCCAGAAACAGGAATATCTATCGCTGGTGCCATTGTCGACAAAGTTGGCCATCGCCGAGAAGTTGTTTTAAAAACAATCACCGAATCAAAAGGATCAGGGATTATTGCAACGGATGAATACATACGCAAAGCACAAAAAGTACTCGAATCAGACGGCATAACAACCACTGCAAATGGTGCCCTATCCATCGCTGGATTCCTTTCCTATATTGAAAATGGAAACATTATTACAAAAAAAGCAGTTTGCATTATTGGTGGAAAATAAACACATTTTACTGTATCACGCCTGAAAGGTTATGCACGAGAGGGTTCTTCACGTAGACCTCTCTACATTACAGTTACAATAAAAAAGGAGGGGTTTGTAAAACCCCTCCTTTGCTCTCTAGCCAAAAGAATTAAGCGGAAGTCTGGTTTTTTAAACCCTGATTGCGCCGAACCTTTTTGATCAAAGAGTAATTCTCGATAAACTCCCAACAAACATCTTTCCCTTGGAAAGAATGCTCGAGGACTGTCCGAATTTCCTCCGGACTAAGAATGGTCCGTCGAGGACTCTCTGGCCAAGCTGGATGAGTGAACGATCCACTCATCACAAACCGATCCTCCGATTTAATGTACCACTGAGGAACACTCTCCAGGCAACCGTCCCCAAAAAGCCTGAGCACATCTGGATCCCCTCCTTGCTTGCGAAGCTCGGAGAGACGCAGGAGCATCCCAAGCGAACTGACATCCACCAATGCCTCTTTGTCGGTGAAAATCTGGACCCCATACCGACTCTCTTGAATCAGAATATGAATGGACCGATCATCCCACCGACCAATACCAACCCTCCGAACCTCATCCGAACGAAATGCTCGAACAAATTCCGGGTTGTCAGAATTGATGTAAGCCACAGTGAGACCACCAAACCAACCTTTCTGGTCTTTGTTGGTCTTACGACTTCCATCAACCTGCCACCGCCACGGCAAGCACTTAACACGCGCCTGATCGGCATTGCGAAGCAAATCAATTGCCTCGCGAAACCAGACCTGACGCTGAAAAATTGCTTCCACAGCAAGAGTGAGCCATGCACTAGCGCCCGCCTCATCCATCAAGGATGCGATAGTGGCAATCTCAAGAAGATCTTGCGACCCACTCGCTATTGCCACTTCTTTCTTCCAAGCTGACTCAATAGCCGACTTGGTCTTTGGGTCAAGTACACCCTGTTTTTTTAGAAACAAGTCGTACGCGACAACCGCACAAGCTTCAAACCGTTCCTTTTGGAACGCCTTTGAGGGCAACTTTTGCCCTGAATCAGACCAACGAAGGAGTACCGTCACACCTTCCATGGCCCATCCAAGCGCCCGCTCATTACCAACACTCTGATTGAGCGCTTTCAAAAGCGATGCGATTGAGGTTTTGGTATCACCGTTACCCCTATCTACCTTTGCAGCTTTCTCAAGGATTGCCCCAAAGCGCCCGGCGACACCAAGCCTTCGAGCGACAAGGATTGCGGCTGTTATACCACTATCCCGCCCCTTAAGCGGATGCTCATCAGCCCACCCACCACCGTATCCAATACGAAGCGTGGATGCATCCCGAGCACCATGATCAGAATCGGGATCCACTATCATCACTGGGATATTTCTTCCCGTGACAAACCGCACAATCCCTGCAGCAAGGACTTCATCAAGGTGAGGGCACCAGTGGACGAAGATTTTTTTGAGAACAAGATCAGTAATATTGTTTTTCTGATTCACTGTTATGTCTCCACCATACAGCAACTCTTCCGTTTTGTACGACGCATTACTTCGAGGCAATGTACGCCGTGCAAAGCCGGTAAGGCCACATGATAGAGACAAACTATTGTTTGGCGTACCTCTATCATGTGGCCTTTTTTTATATCCTTCTTTCAAAGAACTTAACCAGCTAATTATATCATAGTAATGTAATATGTCAATAAATACTCGGCACACATAAAACCGCCACGTTGGGCGGTTTTATTGTTATTCTTCCCTACAAATACCAAACCTTTAGAGAATCTCGACGAGGAGAGTGTTTGTCTCTGTCGACTTTCCAAATGGAAAAGCGGTAGCAACAACAACCCTGTCCCCTTTCTTTGCAATCTTTGTCTTTACAAAGTGGTCATGAACCATCTTGATGACTTCACCAAAATCTTTTGATTTATGAACAAGTACTGGATAAACTCCGAACGAAAGGAGGAGTTGACGATACGTAACTTCATTTGGAGTGAACGCAATAATTGGCTGACTTGCCTTGTGGCGAGAAAGCGATCGTGCGGTCCTTCCTGTCTCAGTGAATGGGGCGATAAATTTCGCACCAACACGGTCAGCGGTACGAACAGCAGAACCAGTAATTGATTCTCCTATCTCTGCAATGATTCCCATGTGATCATGAGTCTCAAGAAACTTCTTGTGGAGAAGACCATTTTCAACTTGGTACGCAACACGGGTCATAACTTCAACTGATTGCACTGGGAAGTCACCAAGTGTTGTTTCCTCAGAAAGCATAATTGCATCAGTACCATCGAGAATTGCATTGGCAACATCTGAAACTTCTGCACGGGTAGGAACTGGAGACTTGATCATCGACTCGAGCATCTGTGTAGCGGTGATAACTGGCTTACCCATAGCATTACACTTGTGGATGAGCATCTTTTGAGCTGCAGGAACTTTTTCTGCAGGAATTTCAATAGCAAGGTCACCACGAGCAACCATAATACCGTCAGTGAGGAACAATATTTCGTCAATGTTCTCAAGCGCCTGAGGGGTTTCGATTTTTGCGATGATTTGCGCCTTTGACTTGCGAGCCTTCAAGATGTCGCGGAGCTCGGTGATGTCTGATGGCCTGCGAACAAATGAAAGCGCAATGAAATCAACTTTGTTTTTGATTCCGAACTCAAGGTCTTTAATATCCTTTTCAGTAAGAGATGCAATGGAGAGGTTTGAATCTGGAAGATTGAGACCACGCTTACCTTTGATATCACCACCAACGAGCACCTTGGTGATAACGTTGTTTCCCTTTACTTCAATGACCTCGAGCTTCTTCTTTCCATCGTGAAGGAAAATAATATGACCCTTTGCAACTTCCTTTGGAAGAAGTGGGTAATTTACAGAAACACGAGTCTCATCACCTTCAATGGCGTCAGTGGTAAGTGTGAATGTTTGACCTTCTTTCAAAGTAATCGATTCGGTCTTGAACATACCAATACGAATCTTTGGTCCACCTAAATCTTGAAGAATAGCAACAGGGCGCTTTGCTTTCTCTGATGCCTTCATAAGGTTATTAACACGCTCCTGGTGTTCTTTGTGGTCACCGTGTGAAAAGTTGAGGCGAGCGACGTTCATTCCAGCGCTCAAGAGGTTAGCGAGTACTTCTACGGATCCAGTTACTGGGCCGATGGTACAGACAACCTTAGTCTTCTTTGTAAACATGATTATTGGTGTTGAAAAATAAACGTTTAATTGAGTACACATACTACCTAAAAGGCCCCTAATTTACAACCAGAGATCACAACAGACAACAATAGAAGCAAATGGCTAGTGTTTTCTGTTTCGTCGTGCTGTGCACGTACTAGGAATTTTAACCTCGACTAAACGTTCGCCGTCGCACACATTTGTTTGGTCACCGACTCGCACCCACATCTGGTGACTTGGCCAAAAGTATTTTTCGACTGAAAAATCTTTCAGTCCTGTCTCGCCCCGTCGGGCTCCGACTCGCACAACACGACCGAAAATGCCGCATGATTTTGTGGCCACGGATATTTTCTCGCCGTCGCTCGAAAATTCCTCGGCCCCGGCTCGCCGTGTTTCGGAACGAAACACATGGCTCCGCCTCGCACAAACTAAAAACCTGCAGTAGTGCAGGTTTTTTTAACGTTTGTGCGCGTACTAGGATTTGAACCTAGGACCCCATCAGTATCAGTGATGTGCTCTACCAACTGAGCTATACGCGCATATTTTATTTTAACCAATGTTTCTGCCAAAAGTATTTTCCTGCTGAAAAATCTTTCGGCCCTGTCTCGCCTCAGCCAGGCTCCAACCTTTCGACATGGGTCCCAACCTATGTCTCACCCATCAGTATTAGTAATGTGCGCAACCGACGGGAGCTTACGTACATATATCTTTTACCGAATTTTCAGAAAACCCTTGTTTCCGAATGAAAAGAATACTAACAGAAAAGGAAAGCATCCGCAAGAAAATAAAAAAATATGGCCGTACTTCACCACGAATGGAGAAGTACAGCCTGTTTTTGTTTGTCTACGACCCTAAACCAACAAGTCGTAGAAGTGTGGTCCACCAGAAGTCGAGGATGGGCTCATATCCGATACCAGGTTTGTCCATAAGGCAAACACCAAAGCATCGAACGAATCCAAGACCAATATATAGACCAACCATCATCCCTATAACCAGTAAAATCATTTTGTTTACTGGACTGAAGTTCGCAAACCACGATTGAATGCGATCTCCGAACGCCACGGGGGGTTGTGGCGGTATTTCCAAGAACTGACGCTTATGCCCCCAATTGAGTGGCAAAGCTTTCATATGACGAATTATATATTTAAAATATATTTTTGTCAATTAAAATCAAACGGCGCTTCATTCATATACAACAAAACCGCCTTTCGGCGGTTTTGTCTACTGATATTCTATTTTGTTCCGTTCTCTTCTCTCCCCTCTAAGGAGATGCAGCTTGCTTTCAAGCGGTCAAATAGGTTTTAGGAGGTTCTATTATTCTCCACTGTGTAAAGCACAGTATCGACTCGATAAGATTTTCTAAAGAAAATCGAGTTCACTTTGAAATATTCCACGAGCAGCTTCCGCTACCCGTGCCTTGTTACGACTTACCCCCTGTCACTGAGCTTACCTTAGGCCGCGACAAGCGCAGACTTCGGGTATTCCCAGCTCCCTTGGGTTGACGGGCGGTGAGTACAAGACTTGAGAACGTATTCACCACAGTATAGCTGACCTGTGATTACTAGCGAATCCAGCTTCATGAGGTCGAGTTTCAGACCTCAATCCGAACTTGGCCGTCTTTTATAAGGATTTGCTCAGGGTTTCCCCGTCGCGTCCCGTTGTATACGGCATTGTAACACGTGTGTAGCCCAGGGTATCAGAGGGCCATGCTGATCTGGCGTCATCCCCACCTTCCTCCCCTGGAAAAGGGGCAGTCTCGTCTGACACTTGTAACAGACAACGAGGGTTGCGTTCGT
>CAIMLU010000040.1 GCA_903842365.1 uncultured bacterium | reverse complement strand
TCAACCGACATGGTTGTTTCAGGTGCAAGCGCATCACTTTCACATACATGGACTACTACTGGTTCAAAAACCTTCTCTGTCATTGCTCGCAATACATCACTTGTCGATTCTGCTAAAACTTTCCACACTATTGTTATTTCGGATGTACCTGTTACTAACCCAACGGGTGTATTTACCGCAAGTACATCGAGTGTGCCTCGGGGTGATACCACTACTCTTACTTGGAATGTTCAGAATGCAGATAGTGGATGTATTGCAACCGGTGGTTGGAGTGGAACAAAGGCAACTGCAAGTTCAGAAGAAACAGGCGCAATAAATGCTGACACTACATACAACCTTACCTGTACAAATAGTACGGGTGGATCAAGGACATTTTCTGTTACTGTTGGTGTCTTTGACCCCAATTACACCCCTGTTATATCGTCGTTCACAGCATCTCCTACATCAGTTAACCTCGGTGGTTACTCGATGCTTGGATGGTCAACCACAAATGCAACATCATGTGCAGCTTCTTCAGTACCGTCACATTCATCATGGAATGGTACAAAAGGTTTATCTGGCACTGATAGGGTTGAACCAATAAACGCAACAACTACATTTACACTCACATGTTTGGGTGCAACTGGTTTGAGTACTTCTTCATCGGTAACTGTTGATGTTGGAAATGGAACCACAACGGGAACAACAACATACACTGTTGTTGTAGATACCCCCACAGACCCTTCAACAACTGAGTTAGGTAGTAGTGTTGTTTACGGTGTGCAACTTGCATCAAGGCCTCTTGCAAATGTGACTATGACGGTAAATAGTTCAGATTACACAGAGGGTACAACATCTGTTCGATCACTTACATTCACCCCTAATGATTGGTCTGTTGTACAGCAAATTGTTGTCACTGGTGTAGACGACAACCTTTCTGATGGCGACACACCATACTCACTCATATTGGGTGCGACACAGAGTGTGGATATTAATTACGACAATCTTTCTTCTCAGGTTTTCAATATAACAAATATTGACGACGAGGCTCCTGTTATTTCTGTCTCTTTTGCATCGTTCACCGCAAATCCTTCAACAGTAGTAACGGGCGGCACTTCAGCGCTTTCGTGGGTTGCAACTGGTACTATTGCTTCATGTGAAGCGTCGGGTGCATGGACTGGATCAAAATCGGCAACAGGTACAGAAGTTGTAGGCCCTATTTCTACAACGAGTACATATACTATCGTATGTACTGGTGCTGGTGGTACTGCAACATCAAGTCTTACTATTGCTATAGACAATGGTGGAAATAATAATAACGGCACGTCGACAGTTTCGTTTGTATCATTCATCGCAAATCCTTCAACAGTTGCTGCGGGCGGTACATCAACCCTTTCTTGGGTTACAACAGGCACTGTCGCAACATGTACAGCAACTGGTGGTTGGTCAGGTGTTAAGTCGGCAACGGGTACAGAGGTTGTAGGCCCTCTTGCAACAACCACTGGTTTTACCATGGTATGTAGGGGTACTGATGGAACATCTGCGACTTCAACTGTTACTGTTGTAGTAAACAATGGTGGAAATAATAACGGTACGTCAACTGTTTCTATCCTCTCATTCTCGGCCACACCTTCTACAGTTTCAAGTGGTGGTTCAGCAACTCTTGCTTGGACCGCAACTGGTACTATTGCTTCATGTAGTGCTTCTGGTGGTTGGTCAGGTACAAAGTCGGCAACAGGTACAGAAAGTGTAGGGCCTTTATCAGCAACAACAAACTACACCCTTGTGTGTGTAAGTACCGATGGTACTTCTGCAACTTCAACTGCAACAGTTACTGTTAGTGGTGGTGGTTCAAGCGGTGGCTCAGGAGGTAGGTCAGGTGGCAGCTCACACAGGCGACATTGTGTTCCTGGTGTTGAAGTTCCAGGTCTCGATTGTGAACCAGTTGGTCAAGTAGAAATAACTCCTATTGTTATAAGTTCGGCTCCAGTTACACGTTCAAGCGTTTGTCAGTATGCAGATTTCATTACTACATATATGAAGAAGGGTGTAGATAATGACCCAGGCGAAGTCACTAAACTCCAATACTTCTTTAATGAGTACGAAGGGGCATCACTTGATTTAAATGGTACCTTTGATGACGCAACTGAAAATGCAGTTAATAATTTTCAAGCAAAATATACTGCTGATATTCTCGAGCCATGGGGCACAACAACTCCGACTGGTATTGTGTACATCAAAACGACCCAAAAGATTAACGCAATATTCTGCGGCGCAAATCCTGACTACAATGGCACCATTGAGATAAAGGACAAAACAATAACAAATGTCCTTGATACAGCAACGACAACTCCTCAGTTTGAAGGCGCAATCGGTATAGCTACAACAACACCAACAGTATTTGACAACATCGCAGGTGTATTCGGTGCCATCACAGCAAAACTTCTTGGATTCTTAAAGGACATACCTTGGTACTTGTTCCTAGTGTCACTCTTGGCAATTGTTGGATCAATCATAGCGCTTGGAAAAGAACTTAAAACAAAATTCAAAAAGGAGGAATCTATAATCATAAAGGACATTTCTGATAAGGCTAAAAATGGCCTTAAGATGATAGTGGTAGCGACTGCATTAAATGTCCTTAACACCATGTCCTTTATTGCAGGCTGGGACACATTCAACACCTTTGCAGGTATAGATATCCAATCTCTTTTGGTTGTGCTCCTTGTAAATATGCTTGCTATTCTTGCAGGATTTGTGGCTATGTTTGTAAACATAGCTGTGCGTAAGGTATAAAGGTACTACATGGTTTGGTTTTGAAGGTCTTGAAATACAGAGAAGTGCCATTATCCTCATGATGCATGTTATACTTTGAAGCGTTGTTCTCGGGAGAATAATTTAGTCTTTAAATTAAACATAAATCTATGAAAGATACGTCTTGGATTATTCCAACTGTGCTGTCCATTCTTATTCTCGGCGGAATTATCACTTTTGTCGTTAAAGGTGGTGTTGGTCCTGCGCAGTCTCCAGTAAGCACTGTTTCAATTGCAAGCAGCACGCCAACTTTGAAGCCAGAGATTATTCAGAAATTAGCGGCATGCATTAAAGCGTCGGGTGCTACATTCTATGGTGCATTTTGGTGCTCACACTGTAACGATCAAAAGGACATGTTTGGTGATGCGAAAAAAGAATTACCATACGTAGAGTGTTCAACTGCTGATGGTCGTGGACAAACCCCTGTCTGTACTGCTGCAAAAATAACAGGATATCCAACTTGGGTGTTCAAAGATGGTTCATCTGAGTCAGGTGCACTACCTTTTGAAGAGCTTGCACGAAAGACTGGCTGTTCTATTGAGTAGGATGGGTTTTGTTCCTGCAATGGCGCTTGATATTGGTTTTGCTTCACTCGTTTTCATGGGTGTGATTCTTGCCTTTGTACCTTTCATGCCGGCGCTTTCTTTTATGGCGGTCGTTTCAGTTGTATTTTCACTTGTAACGCAATTTGAACCTCTTTCGGGCGGGGAGCTTTCTATTCTTGTTGCGATTTCCATTGTGTCGATTGCAACCGATTTTTTATCCGGACTTTTCGGTGCAAAAATGTTTGGTGCTCATGGTAAGTCAATATTTATCGGAATGACCTTATCCTTTATTGGTTTTTTCATCTTCCCGCCACTCGGTGGAATTATTGGGCTCTTTTTAGGTGTTTTCATTTCCGAGATGGTATTTCGGTCAAAATCGGTTGAAGGTGCTGTAAAGTCGGCAAAAGGTGCGGTGATAGGAACTGTAGTTGGCATGATTATAAATATTATCCTTGCCATTTTGTTTTTTTCACTCTTCATATTATTCATATTCATTTAATAAAAATATGACAAAAGATGTTAAAGCTTCATATGTACTGGGGTCTGCGATTGCGATTGGTATGATTGTAAGCGTTTGTGTCGGGTCGTATTCTTTTATTAAAGTCCGTGCGTACGATGATTCGCTTTCCGTAACTGGGTCAGCAAAAAAAGCAGTTATTTCGGATAAGGCAAAATGGACACCTTCGTTTTCAAGAACGGTAAAAGAATCATCAATTAAAGATGGGTATGCTAAAGTTGCGAATGATCTTCGTATTGTGAAAGATTTTTTATTGTCTCAAGGTTTTAACGAGTCTGAAATTACAATTGCCGCTCCAACTATGGAGCAGTTCTGGGAATATAAAAATGACGGGAATAATAGTGGAGAACAAAAATATACCATCAGACAATCAGTTGAGGTTGCATCTGATGATGTAAAAAAGGTAGCTAACGCGACTAAGAATGTTGCTTCTGTTGCTAGCAAAAGCGTCTTATTTACAATGGGTAATGTCGAATATTTTTATTCAAAATTACCAGAACTTCGTATTACTCTTATTTCGGATGCGGTTAAGGATGCAAAAGCACGCGCAGAACAAATTGCACTTTCTGGTGAGCGTCGTGTGGGTGCACTCAAATCTGCCGCATCTGGTGTTGTCCAAGTTTTACCAGCAAACTCGATTGATATATCGGATTATGGTATGTACGACACATCAAGCATAAATAAAGATGTTATGGTCACCGTCCGTGCAGCATTCTCTATTCAATAATAAGCATGCATATACAGCGTCTTATTATCCCAGCTCTAGTGGTTATTGGTTTGGGTATTATGCTTTACATCGGTCTCATTTTTGATGTTTTGAGACCAACACCGATACGTGATTTCGAATCATGTCTTGCTTATGGTTTTACAAAGGTTGTGAATGGTGTGCGTGAGTGTGAGGGCAGAAATGGTGATGTGTTTCGCGACAGTATTCAAAATAAAAATGTTGTTGAAATTGATACGCCCCGTCAAAATACGTTGGTCGTAAGTCCACTTACTATACAGGGTCGCGCAAAGGGGATATGGTTTTTTGAAGGATCATTTCCCATTGACCTTGTATCAAAAAAAGGAGTTCCCATTGCATCGGGGGTTGCACAGGCTCTTGGTGATTCTATGGTAGAAGGCTTTGTTCCTTTCACTGCACATATTGATTTTTCGGTTGCAACAACCACTCCTGGTTTGATTGTGTTCAAGAAAGACAATCCATCGGGTAAGAGTTCTCTCGATGCATCCACATCAATTGAAGTTACTTTCACTCCAGGTGGCATACAGACCACTTCTTCTAATGGTATACTTACCGAGTAATCTTTTTTATTACTATGCAAAACACATCGTTCATTCACGCTGATATATTTTTCTTCGTTTCAACCATCGCTCTTGTTGTTGTATCTATTGGTATTATTGTTGCCCTCGTGTACGGAATTAAAATCCTTCGAAATGTTCGAGATTTTACAAATATTGCAAAGGAGGAGGGATACGATTTGCTCCGTGATCTTCGAGATTTACGTAGTGTGTTGCGAGATGAGGGGGTTAAATGGAAAAGTGTTGTTGATTTGATTCGTGGTTTTTTTGTTCGTGATTCGAAAAAAGAAACAAGCAAAACAAAAAAAAGGAAGCAAAAAAATAAACTTGATGAAGTGATTGAAAAAGAAGAAGTTGAGTCAACGCTTTAATTTAGGGTTAATAAAATAAGTACTAACTATGAAACAAAAAAAATCAAAGAATAGTGGAATAGGGGCGGGAACTCTTGTCGCAAGTTTGGCAGGACTTACAGCAGCTGCAGTTGGAACATATTTCCTGTATGGACATAAAGACGCAGTGAAAAACAGAAAAATTGTGAAAGGTTGGATGCTTAAAGCAAAAGGCGAGGTGCTTGAGGAGCTTGAAAAAATAGAGGATGTTTCAGAGGAAGGTTTTTTCAAGGCGGTGAGTGCAGTTGTAAAAAAGTACAATCAGTTGAAACATATTACCCCAGCTGAGATTGAAGAATTCATGGGGGACATGAAAGATTCATGGGTTGGAATGCAGAAAAAAACAAAGAAGACAACTAAAAAGAACACATCAAAGAAAACAAAGAAATAGTATAAAGAAGGGCGCTCCGGAACGGGGCGCCCTTCTTTATAATGTAATCCACAATCGGTCAATGAGCATGTTGACTTTTTTGCATATTGCCTATATAATACGCATCAGGTAATGTGTGTTCTTTGAAAAGGAATGATTCCGGCACGCAAGCCATACTTTAAGCCATATTTGACGTATGACTTGCGTGCCGGATATAGAGAAGGGAATCCAGAATTATGTGTGGAACATAAGAGTGATACTGCGTTTTTTTAACGCCGTGTTTCTTTGTTTCGACGTGGTTCGTCCCTTTGAGCTGGCACTTGAAGAGAGGAAATCCATTATGGATGAAAACTATTCACACGCACACAGCAGCAGTGGCAAGAGCTGGGCAATGATCATCGCCCTGATGTTCACCGTCGGGCTTCTGTGCTCGGTGGTGACGGGGTTTGTTGTCTCGTCGACCGCAAAGGAGGAGCGCCTCGCTTTGATGAGGGGGTTTGATACGGAGAGAACATCTCTTAAGGAGGAGTTCGAGAGGAGCCTCGATCGTAAGCTCGGGGCTCTCGTTCCAGCCCTCCCGGAGGACACATCTGCTTTGAGGGATCTCCTCAAGGAGAATGATGCGTCTCACGCGGAGACGATGAAAAAACTGATCGTAGATAACAACGCTGTGACAGCGAAGGTTATCTCCGACGTCCAACAGAAGGTTGGGTCGGACATCGTTCAGGTGACCACGGGCCTCAGACAGTTGGCGGACGTTGTCGAAAGGAGGCTTGATGCAACTTCGAGTGCCTTGGAAAAGGTGCAAGAAGAACAGAACCGAGCGATGAATGATGTACTTGATCGAATTGCGCGCATGGATGCAGCAATTTTGCTCAAGAGAGAGAACCCTGCACCGGTGGTGCATGAGTCAGCAGTGGCTCAAGCACAACCAGCTGCTAAGGTGAGTGGTGCATCGTCATCGGCTGAGTCTGTTTCGGCAGGTGCAAATGGTATAAAGCCCGTTGAAAAGGCTTGGAAATCGGTTGCAACTACTGAATGGAAGTCGAACGGTTTGCAATCCGACGGTACGACCCGGGACACAGGTTCCGTTCTCGGGGTTGGTGTAAAAACCATCTTCAAGGATAAGTACCATGCCGAAGTCGAAGTATTCCGTGGGAAGAAGCTCAACAACGAGTTCAACCTCGGTGGTGGGTATTTGTGGAAGAGTTTCGACTTTTCCGCAACCTTCGGTTCACGGGCGAACGGCAACAGTCGTCTGACTATTGAGGCTGAGATGGATCAACCGATCCATGCCTTCAGCAATGGTGGCGAACTGTCGGTTGTGGCCGATGCAAAAGCTGTGCTCTTCACAAAGGAGCAGGTTTCTCCAAATGGAACCAGTCGAGGCGGATTTGAATCCTCTCTTGGACTCAAATACGAACAGAGGTATGCAAAGATATTCTCGTTCGTCGTTGAAACCGGGTTGACCTATAACTCTGGTTACAACCAAGTTCGGAGGACGAATGTCTTTGGAAGGGAGTTCAACTACCTCCAGGACGATTCCCGTCTCGCACTTAACCTCAAAGTCAGTCATCCAATCCGGATTACTGATCGGTGGACTGTCACACCGTCAATTGGTTATGCCAAGGATCTGACCGGCTCCGCGTGGGGCAATAATGATCCTGGTGTTGGTCAAACTGGACACAATCCAAAGAATAGCCTCATGGGTAAGGCTGTGAAGGATTCTGTTCAATTCGGCCTCGCTGCAAGCTTCGGCTTCTAGCGCTAATGTAAGGTGTAACTGTTCAGGTTGGTTCTTTTTAAAATTCAGAGGGTATGGTTTCCATACGCTCTTCGTCCGTCCTCGCGACGGTATCCGATTAATACATCGTAGAGGTATTAGCCAATGTAACAATTGTCTATGGCCTGAATATGTCACTCGTATCGACATGTTTAAAAAAGCTCTTTGTTAGAATTAGAAACCCGCTTCCTTTATGTCTCTTTCGAGATATAGAGGAGCGGGCTTTTTTTATGTTACAATCGGCTTTATATGAAGAAAGATACATCGTGGGGCAAAGTAGCATCGTGGTATGACACCGTCGTTAGTGATGATAATTCCTATCAAAATAGGGTTATTTTACCGAATATGATGCGTATGGTTCTACCAGAACAAAAGATTCGTATTTTAGATCTTGCGTGTGGGCAAGGGTTTTTCTCGCGTGCGTTTGCTGGTGCCGGGTCTCGGGTGACAGGTCTTGATATAGCTGGAGAGTTAATACAGATTGCCAAGGAACGTGCGGGACATAACGAAGAATACGTTGTTGGCGATGCTCATGATTTGTCACGGTTTAGAGATGGTGAATTTGATACTGTTACCATGGTTCTTGCGCTTCAAAATATCGAGATGATGGCACAAACAGTCCGCGAAATTGGTAGGGTAATAAAGGCTGGTGGAAAATGCATTCTCGTTTTAAATCATCCAGCGTTTCGTATTCCAGATCATACTTCATGGGGTTTTGATGATGCGGCAAAGAAACAATATCGTCGTATTGATGAATACATGTCTGAGTCAAGAAAGATTATTGATATGAACCCTGGAAAACCAGGGACAAATACAACCGTTTCATTTCATCGACCTATTCAAAACTATTCAAAATCGCTTGCGAATGCTGGTCTTGCGATTCTTCGTATTGAAGAGTGGGTGTCACATAAGAAAAGTGAGCAAGGACCTCGTCAGGGAATGGAGGACCGGGCACGCAAAGAGATTCCAATGTTCATGTGTCTTGAATGTGTAAAGTTGTCAGAGGGTGTCTCTAAAAAATAAAGCATATGCGACGCATTGTTGTTGTGAATGACAAAATGCAAAAAGGTTATACATATGAGGTGGTAGCTCTTCCTGGAAGAGATTTTCATCCTGACTTTAAACCACAACTTTCACCAAAAGAAATGCTCGAGCTCGGAGTTTTTGGCGGGAAGTATATGACCGATTGTCGGAATGAATTTCCCAGTGATTGGTTTGTGAAGGCAAAGCTTGCGGTGGGGGAATCAGATGAAAACTTAAATTATTTTAAAGTGCGAGCCAGTCAATCTCTTGCAGAGTGGGTTCGTAAGGGATGGATTAATGAAAAAGATCCTCGAGGCTGGTTTCAGTGGTATTGTCGTTATTACATGGGGAGAAGAATTGATGATGAGGATATTCGTCAAATAAAGAGGTGGCGCGGAATGCGTAGACATATTGGTCAGATTGCGGCACATTGCCGACCTGGAGATGAGTTTTGCAGGCTAAAACAGAGGCAAGCACTTCTCCATTGGGCATATGATTCTCGAAAAATATAAAACAAGAAGACGTCATTGAACGTCTTCTTGTTTTATATTTTTCGAGAATACCGTAGGTATACATCTGTGGGATGAGGAAAGGTTTTTCTCAAGTTAAACGTGCACGGCATATTTTCTTAATGAATACTCTGCGGTGTGTGTGGGTTTAGGGTGGTTTATTTTGTATCTTCTAGGACAAACACAAATCGCAGTCCGTAGAGCATGATGAACCCTAAAATAATAAAGAGTGCATTGATACCTGCAAAGCTAAAGAGTATTGTGCCTATGATTGGACTTATGATGTACGCTACGGGACGAGCCATTCGAAAGAGACCAATCAAGTGCACTCTCGAGTCATCAACTTTTTTGAAGAAATAAATATCTACCATCGCTTCGACCATCGCAGCACCGACACGGGTCATAAAGAGGACGAGGCACCATACCCAGACACTTTTCACTGTGATTATGGATATGAGTATGGTTGATAGGCCCATGACGGCAAAACCAATCGCAAGCATTTCTTTTTCTCCATATTTTTTATCTGCAAGGTATCCAAGGGGTGCATCAAGAATCACGAAGGGGAGAAGCATGAATACCGTAATGACCATCATCGCTGGTACGTGCGTTCCAAAGATTAATACTGATTCATCACCAAAACCGACATAGCGTGAGAGGTAAATTGGTGTATAAATAATCATCCACGCATAAAATGTTTGGAGTAATATATGGATCATGAGGGCTCCTTTAATATTTATATCCATCCACGCTTCACCGATTGATTTCCAAAAAGGAACAGGTTTGTAATCCGGATCCTTAAAATCACGAAACATCGAAGCGATGATTATGATAATAGGGATGGTTAATCCGGCAGATATGAGGAATATAATACGAGCATTATCTTTAAGGAGTGGGTGGTACGTGATTATGGGCGAAATAACCCAAGCAATATTTGCAAGTGCAAGGTAATCACCACGAACCCTTCCAGTATCATTGTTTGTTGAAAAGTGTTCAAGAAATACATCGATAGCAAAGTTGACGAGCATGTTTGCAACCGATATAAGAATAAAAAAGGATACGGCCATCACCAGATTGCTTGAATATGCAAAACCAATGAAAGAGCAAACCGTAATGGTAAGGAGTGCGCTTATTACCTTGAAGTTACCGTATTTTTTAAGCGTTTTAATAATGCCTACAAAACCAATAATGCCAATAATTGATGCTAGGCTATAAATAACACCAACGCGTGAATCGTCGATGAAGCCAGAAAGGAAATCTGACGTGATGTATGATGGTATTGCTGAGCTTAGGGCAAAGATAAAACCGAGTGCAAAGATAGCCAGAATTCCACGTTTTGCTTTTGATTCTTTTGGCATGTTCAAAGATAATTTTAACCGTCGTATTGTAACATAAAAAGCTCCTTAAAAAGGAGCTTTTTATGTCTATATTGCGAGAAGAACAGGGATGACGACCGGGCGTTTTGCTGTTTCCTGGAAGAGGAATTTTGAAACTGAATCAGTGACAACATTTTTAACGTAATCAATGTTGATTGGATTCATACCATCAGTTGTATCCTCAATTGTTTCCTTGATAATATGACGTGCTTCACGAAGTAGATCTTGCGATTCACGGAGATAGACGAACCCTCGTGAAATGATATCGGGTGACTTTTTAAGTTTTCCCGTCTGGGCATTGATGACACCAAAAATGATGAACATTCCATCTTGTGACAACATTTGTCTATCACGAATGACAACTTCTTGAATGTCTCCAACGGCGAATCCGTCCACCATAACAAGTCCGCTCGGAGCTTTTTCTTTGAGAACGACCATTTTTGTACCCTTATCGCGGAGCTCGATGATGGTTCCGTTGTCGGGAACTGCTACATGGTCTTCTGGCATACCGAGCGACATTGCGAGTTCGGCATGGATGCGGAGCATGTAATGGTTTCCATGCATTGGCATAAAGAAGGTTGGTTTGATTTTCTTATGGAGCCATTCAACTTCACCGCGGTTTCCGTGACCTGTTGAGTGGATATACACATCCGATGTACGGTAGTGAATTATTTTTGCACCTTGGCGGGCAATATTATCCTTGAGCTTCTGAACTGTTTTTTCATTTCCAGGAATGATCGATGAAGAGAGGAGTACCGTATCGCGTTTGTTGATATGAATCGACTTGTGCGCTTTGGTTGCCATGCGCATGAGTGCTGCAAAATCTTCACCTTGTGCACCTGTTGCGAGAATAACAAGCCTGTCTGGTGGAACACCTTCTATTTCGTGTGAACCGATGATGGTGCCACGTTTTACCTTAAGGAGACCAGCTGCTTGTGCGATTTCAACGTTTGTCTTCATACTGCGGCCTTCAAGCACCACCTTCTTGCCATAGGTCTCAACGCTTTCAATTATTGAAATAATGCGTTGAAGTTGTGATGCAAATGTTCCAATAATGAGTCGTCCTTTGATATTTTTTATAATATCGTCAAGGTTTTTTGCAACAACTGATTCAGGGGTAGAAAAACCTGGGTTTTCGATGTTTGTTGAATCCGCCATGAGGAAGAGAGTTTTCTCATGATCGAATATTCCATATGAGTTTTCCTCTGATTCTGTCGGCTTTCCGTCAACGTGGTCAAGTTTGTAGTCACCAGGGGACACAATTGATCCGTATGGTGTATCGATAACGAGACCCATTGAATCAGGAATCGTGTGTGTCACAGCGAAAAATCGAAGTTTTAAAGCACCTACTTTAATAACGTCATTTTTTTCAATAATACGCATATCGATTGGCGGAAGGCTAGGGAATTCGGCTTGGCGCTTTTTGATCATGATTGCGGTCAAGTTGCGTGTATACATCGGAGGGTTTCCGATCCTGTCCATGATGTATGGAATACCTCCAATGTGGTCCAAGTGACCGTGGGTTATAACAATTGCACGAACCCTATCTTTTCGATCTTCAAGGTAGCGTGTGTTTGGAAGAATATAATCAATACCTGGGGTTGATTCTTCACGGAATTGAAAACCTGCATCAATAACAATGATGTCATTGCCGTATTCAACTGCGGTCATATTCTTACCAACTTCTTCTACTCCACCCAAAGGGATGATACGAATTGCATCACCTATAGGTGGAATAACATCAGCGCGTTCACGTTCGTAATGATCTACAGGAAAGCTTCCTTCTCGGTGTTCTCCACCACCTGTACCGTGATGCGATTGTGAACCACCACCCATACTGTCGTTATGTCTACGTGGGCTACTACTGCCATGGCGTCTGTTGTCGCGTGTTTTGCGTTGAACCCTTGTTGTCGCATGTCCACTCGTACGTCCAAGTGCCGCTACGGGTCGTTGTGAAGGAGAGCGAAAACCTTGAGGACGCATTTCACGTTTTTCTGGTTGTGGTGCTGCTGTATTTGTCTGTTCTGGTTGATTGTTCATTTGTTGTGTTGTTTTTTAAAAAAAAGGAAATATATTATCTGTCTCTGTGTACCATGCGTATACATTCGCGAAACGATCACTCGGTACAGTAATGGTCCCCAACATTTCTCCTTGGATGCTCTTTGGTAGGGCGTAGAAGAAGTGAGGTGAGTAAAGGAAGATTGCCGGTATGTCTCTGTTTATTTCTGCAATAAGATCTGCTGTTTTTGCTGCACGTTCTTTTACGTCTACTGTTGCGCGCATTGATTCAAGGAGTTTATCTGCTTTTGGATTGGTGTAGAGGGCAATGTTTGCACCAGGATCATTTCTTTGTGATGAGTGCCAGAAAGCATAGAGGTCTGGATCTTTGCCTGTTGCGATACCAAACAAGAGTGCATCATATTTTCTATTCTTAATGACGTTCTGGGCAAGGTCGCTTGGTTCAAAAACTTTTATTGTCACTTTTGCTCCCAAGGCACCCCATGTTCTCTCTAGATATTTTGCAGTATTAATGAGTTCTGGAATATTCGGAATCGATAGAGTGAAGGTAAGGTTAATTGTTTCTTTTTTATTTTTCTTAACGAGTATTCCGTCATCGTTTTTTAACCACCCGCCTTTTGTAAGGATTGTCTGGGGATCTCCGTCTTTATACTCTGTTTCGAATCCTTGAATAGGGAGACTATTTGGTGTTGCAAAACCATTCATTACGTTCTTGATCAATGCGCTTCTATTAACAGACAATGAAAGTGCCTGTCGAACACTCAAGTCAAGGAGTGCTGCATTTGCATTTTGATTAAAAAATACACCAAAAATACGACCAAGCGTTGCTTCTGTTACCTCATTTTTTGTCTCCAGAGGTTGCTTTGTTGCAGGGTCAATGTTCGAGAGGGCGTCAATGGTGCCGTTTGCAAGTGCTTCATCGGCACTTTTTTCATTTTGAAAGACAGTGAGTTGTATTGAATCGAGGTATGGTTCGCCTAAAACAAACTGTTCGTTGCGTACGAGGTTTATTTCTGTCGGTGTGCCAGATTTTCCACGTATAACATTGTTTACAATAAAAGGTCCTGTTCCGACCGGGGAAATGTTTTTTTCATTGAATGGGAATTCATCAGTATTCACGTCTTTCCAGATGTGTTTAGGAAGTATTCCGATCGTGGTCATTTCAAGAAAGTACGCGTATGGACGCTTGAGAGTTAGCGTTAGTTTTTTATCATTCACCACAGTAACAGTAACCCCCTCAAAGGAGGCTCTTTTTGGGCTTTTGATGAGTGGGTTTTGTATTGTTTGGATGGTGAATTCAACATCTGCTGCAGTAACTGGCTCTCCATCACTCCATACCGCATTTGGTTTTATATTGAATGTATATACCGTACCATCACCTGATACTGAGTATTCTTCCGCGAGGTCAGGTGTAATTGAATTGTCGGGAAGTGATCGCATAAGACCAGAGTAGGTGAGGGCAACAACATCACGGTCAGCATCCGACACTGCGAGGACTGGATTCGCGAATCGTGGGGTTCCAATAATTCCTTCGTGGATAGTTCCACCTTTTGCGGGTACTTCTATAGTGAAGTGGTTTGTGAGTGAATAGAGCATCGAAAAAGAGGCAAACACAAAAACGGTTGCAGATGCAAACCATAGTGCTTTTTCTGCTGGGCTCATGAGAGAGACAAGCAGGTGTATTCGTTCAAGTGCACTGATTTTCCTCTCCGAAAAGAAGATTGAGTGTAGGGTGTTTTTCACGTGAGGCTTAGTGGAAACAACGCCTTTTTAGTAAAAGACGTTTTTTCTACAATGAGAGGGTCGATTAAAGGGCTTTTTATGACCTGAGTACGAGAGCGGCAAGAGCGGAAATGGCGAAGAGACCACCGACAACAACAGTTGCGATGAAGATGCCTTTTTCGAGGCCGCGCCTAGTGTGGAATACCGAGCTAAAGTTGTCGTATCCGCCAAGGGCGCCACCGGCGCTTGCGCTCGATTTCTGAATGAAAACGAGAACGACGAGGATGACAGACAAGACTATTTGTATATACGGTATTGCAGTAGAAAACATACTCATGGGAAATAGGTTATCACAGCGGTACGGTCTTTGCAACGATTGAAACCAAGATATTGAAGGTGGTGTGTTTTGTGCGTATGTGTACAAGTTTATTTTTTTGTTGTGGAAAAATGACTTGCTTCTGGTGGTTATTTTTGTAAGTATCAACCCAGAAACCTTCGAGTCATCATAGCAACCATTTAACACCCCTCCCCATGCTCTTTTCATTACTGTCGGTGGTTCTTATGTTCTGCAATATTGTCGGACTTGCCGCGGTGGGACTATTCTTCGTGTTTATATGTCTTAGTGAGACTGTTCGAGTGATACATACACCAGAAGTGAAAACTACCAGCACTTTCATAAAGTTGCCATTTATATTAGTACCATCCGTGTTTATGTTGGTGGTACTTATCTGTGCCGGTGAATACTACAATCACATTGGACTAACATTTGTGATTATTTCTGCCTCGCTGGCATCGTATGAATGGTGTATGTTTGTGTCGTATTCAATTTTTCACATGGATGTTAATGCTATTGTGAATGGTAAGCCAACGTGGTCAATCAACCTCGCGCGTAGGCTTGGAATATTAAGTTGAACATTTTCCGCTACAGCCCGTTTACACTAGTGTTTACGGGCTTTTAATTTGCTATACTAGTGTGTATAGGATTAATTCAATAAACAACTTTACAATTATGATGTACGTACTTATAGGTATTCTTCTCGTTGCGGTGTATGCAGTCTTTACGTATAACCGTTTTGTGGCATTTACTGCACGAACCAAAGAATCATGGTCAGATATTGACGTTCAACTTAAACGACGTTATGACCTCATTCCAAACCTTGTTAATACGGTAAAAGGATACGCAGCGCACGAATCAGGTACTCTTGAAAAAGTTGTTGCTGCTAGGAATGCTGCTATGAGCGCTCAGACTATCGCTGATAAAACAAAGGCAGAAGGAGAGCTTTCAAATACCCTCAAGTCAATTTTTGCCCTCTCTGAAAATTATCCAGACCTCAAGGCAAATACAAACTTCCTCGAACTTCAACGTGAATTGTCCGATACTGAAAATAAAATTCAGGCAGCACGTCGTTTTTACAACGGTACAGTACTCGAGCTAAATACCGCTGTTGCGTCATTTCCTTCAAACATTATCGCCAACATGTTCAAGTTTGTTAAAAGTGAGTTCTTCGCTCTTGATGAAGAAGCTGCAAAAAAGCCAGTAGAGGTAAAGTTCTAACACCGAGATGACTCTTTATACAGAGCGTTCAAAGAATGTCTCGAGGACATGGCTTCTTATGGTTGCTTTTGCAACGCTTGTTGTTGGTGTTGCTTATGCAATTTCACTCTATAGAAATATCCCACCTGAGGTGGGGCTTCTGTTTGGTTTGGGTATAAGCTTCGTGTCAGGCTTTACTTCATATTTTTATTCTGATCGCATTGCGCTTTCAGTTTCAGGTGCAAGGGAGGTAAAAAAAGAAGAGTATGTTGAGCTCTATCGAATTCTTGAAAATCTCTCCATTACTGCTGGTGTCACAATGCCACGTCTCTATGTGATTGATGATAGGGCACCAAATGCTTTTGCAACAGGTAGAAATGAAAAACATGCAGCGATTGCCGTTACGACGGGGCTACTTGCGACACTCGACCGATCCGAACTCGAGGGTGTTTTAGCACACGAGCTGTCCCATATAGGGAATAAAGACATACTTATTATGTCTGTTGCAGTTGTGCTCGCTGGTACAGTTTCTATTTTTGCAAATTTTTTCTTACGTACAGGGTTTGGTGGAAAAAAACGCGATTCAGAGAACTCGTCAGGTGGAATTTTAGCAATTGTTGGTATTGTGCTTATTATTTTATCGCCACTTTTCGCAACACTTCTACGCTTGGCGGTGTCTCGTAAGAGGGAATTTGTTGCTGATGCAACCGCGGGACTTATTACCCGGTACCCCGATGGGCTTGCGAGCGCTTTACGAAAAATAAGTGCTTATACTATGCCGATGAATCGTACAAGTGATGCCACCGCACATCTTTTCATCTCGGATCCTCGTGGTACGGTTGGGGTAGATGGCGGGCAGAAAAAATCATTCATCTCAAAACTCTTTTCTACACACCCTCCAGTTGAAGAAAGGATTGCTGCCCTTGTGGGGCAAAAGGGGGTGTAACGTATCAATCTTGTGCTATGCTGAAAGTCTCCTGTTTGGTACGATTCCAGTATTTGTAGTGAAATCATATGCAACAACTTTTTAAACCACTCCTAGATTTCATAGATCGCCTAATCAGTGTTCCGGAATCCAAGGCAACGTATCTCACTCGAATCACCCTTATCGACAAGGTGATTGATAAGGTTGTGCTATGGGCTATTCCGTATTCCGTAAAGCCAAATCACCTTACCAAGTTCAGGCTCATATCAATTCCTTTTATTGCAGGACTCCTTATTTACGGTGATGGTTGGGTGTTTGGTGCCGGGTTTGTTCTTTTTGTTGTGTCTGCTCTCTCGGATGCTATTGATGGCGCCTTGGCTCGTACCCGTGATCAGGTGACTGTGTGGGGGACGCTCTATGATCCAATTGCAGATAAACTCTTAATTGGTACTGTTTCTGCAATTGTTGTATCAAATGTCTTCGGCCCCTTTTTGGCCCTAACTATTGTTTTTCTTGAAGTATGTCTCGTTGCGTCGGCGTACTTTAGATATAAAGGTAAGATCGTTCCAGCAAAGACAATAGGGAAGACAAAAATGGTATTACAATGTGTCGGTGCAGGCATCCTCCTGCTCTCGCTCGTGCTTGGTGGTGCCTCAGGTGTTCCTATACTCAACACGATTGCGCTTTACACACTTTATCTTGCGGTTGCATTTGCGCTCTTGTCACTTTTTATTTTTAGGTCGATTTAAGATCTCTCTTCAAAAAAAAAGGGGGGGGTCTGGGACTTTCCTGTGATTTATTGTATGTTGTAAGCTGTCGGTTTAAATGGAGGATTCGCATGGTATGAGACGCGAATACCTGGAGCGTCGCAAGGCCGGAGCACGACGGTGCGAGGAGGGGTTGCGAGATTTTTCAGCAGAAAAATACTTGTGACCTAGTGCGCAGCCTCGCAAGACCTTCTTTATATTGTTGAGCTTTATTCTCAAAGCGAATACAATTAAAAGGTGTACAGGTCCTATAGGTACCCGGGTTACTGGTGACATTTATATGTAAATAATTTGGAGGATTCGCATAGTGGTCTAGTGCGCAGTCCTGGAAAGACTGTGTGTGAGAAATCGCACCGAGAGTTCGAATCTCTCATCCTCCGCTCATATCTTTTAACTTGGTGATGTTGACACGTATATATAGTATGGTACACTCTTCTCGGTAAAGATTGTACGTTTTGAGTATAGGGAGGCACGATTTTCGCACCTCTCTTTTGTTCAGAATCAACCCTGTTCCTTCCAGTTAAAATGAAAAAAATACTGCTCGCCTTCCTTCTAAGCTTCGCGATCGCACAGGTCGCTTTTGGTCAGATTATATCTCCCATTCCCACCCGTATCGACCCCGTTGATGACGGGAGCATATATCTCGGCACCCCTCCCAGTCCGAATTTCTTCAGTCGGTGGGGGTACCTCCTCACCCAAAACACGGCCAGGGGAGCTATGCTCTTCCGGGCGTTTGATGCCAGTAATCTGTCGGTTAGTCTACAGCTTAATCCATACGGGTTACCTCTTTGGGACCTCTCTGTGGACGTCTACGGCTACAATTCGACAATCGGCTTGATTCAGGCTGGTGATTATAATAAAGGCGCCTTCTTGGGCACCCTAAATATCCTCCCTTCGATAGGGTTTGGTCAAGAATCGCTCTTGGACGTAACCTCGTTTGCTCGAGAGTCACATCCGGGAGGGTATATGGGATTTCTTCTTGTCACAGACCAGATGGATATCTTTAGTTCTCTGGAGTATAACTACAGGGATCATCCATCAGGTATCGTGACCACCCCTGTTGCTGCTCCACACGCTTCTTCTGCGGTTCCCGAGCCTTCGACTTACTCAGCGGTTGCTGGGATAGTCCTGCTTGGAATCGTCGCCTTGAAGCAACGGAGAAAGCTTGTCAGTTAAGTAGTCACTTTTTTTTCGATCTGGTTATAAAACACTAGATCTCGTATCCGCATAGCCTTCGGGCTATGCGGATTTTAATTACCAGGAAACATACTTACCGTGCTTTTTTGAAAGCAATACAACTAGACTAGCAACACTTTTTAAGCGATTTGATCATTGTTTCCAATAAACCAATTACTTTTGATTTATTAAGTGAATAGTAGACCTCCTTGCCATCCTTGCGTGCATTCAAAATCCCGACTCTTTTCATAAGATTGAGATGGTGGGAAATTGTCGGACGACTTAAGGAAAATTGCTTGGCAATGTCGTTTGCGCACAACTCCTTGTGGTACGTAAAAATCACAATCACTTCTTGTCTTGTCTTGTCTGACAACGCTTGGAGTACTGTGAGGCATTCTCCAGAAGAGGCACAGTGAGAGGTTTTTACATGATTAATCATGCCATTATAATAATGATTATAATATATTGTGTCAAGTAAAATAAAGGCAATAGATATACATTTAGCGGTCATTGGGATATAAAAACCACTAAATATTCGATTAGTGGTTTTTATATGTTATTTAGTGCAACAGGTCTTTAAAAAAGTCTCTACTGCTTTTGGGTCAATGCCGCATGCTTCCAAACATTCCTTGATTGTCATGTTTATGTTACATCGAGATAGGAAGCACTTGCAGTGAGCAAAACATTCTTTTTGTTCCATGGCGTGATACGTTGGCTAATAATTCAACCTTTATGTAATGCGCATATGCTTACATGATTAAGCATGTCTACATGTTAATACAGAGAGGTTGTTGAGTCAATACGACAAATATGATCATCTTGTTTTTTAGAGAGCGGGAGAGTCCTATCGCTGCCCGTAATAATGCTGATATACTGAAATAGTTTATGCTGGAACATCAAATAATCTATGGATTTTTTACTATCTAAAAAATATTTCGTACTAGCGGGTGTGGTTATAATTCTCTTTATTGGTAAGGTGCTCCTATCGCCTTATATGTCTAGTGAAGATGAGGCTATCTTTATTGGGGGAAGTGTTTTAAGTGTCTTTTGGTTGCTTATATCTCTTGTGTCTAAAGAACAACAATTACACCCAGTTCATTCTGTTGGATACAAAGAATTGGCTGAAAAATATAATCTTGTATACAACCCGGATGCATCAGGAGCATCTGATTTCAAAACAGAGATGGACTATATCGAAAATAAGTGGAAATCGTGTGATAAACAGGTGACTTCTTATTTAGTAACAGGTGTTATAAATGGAATAAAGATTGAGTTACTTGGGCTCAATGTCTGGTCCCGTGTGCCAGAATACTCTGAGAGTGGTTTCCTTGTAAGCCGGGAAAGTGTGTTGGAAGCAACTACTCGTATAAGTGTTGATGGTGCTACGAAATATATTTACCAATCGTCGAACGGCCTTTCTGGATTATATGGGACGGGCAGCGCCCAGGTTTCAGTTATTGAAAAAATCTTCCAAGAAATTCAATCAAAAAGATTCAGTTCGTTATTTAATGATAGCTATGGGTATGTTCCGCTTTCCAAAACAGGATTTCTTCCAAAGGATTGTGTGTATTTTTATGAAGGAACTCACGATAGACCCTCACTTCGAATGACTTTTAAGTCAAAACCGACAAGTGGTGAAAAGAGGGTGGGGTTAATTGTTGTGATTGTTCTTGTGATAGCTTTCGTGGCTATGGTCTTGTTTTCGGCTGATTTTTCGCCATTGAATATAAACACCCTTCTTTCCTAGTGCAATTTTGGTGGTGGTAATTTTTTTGTCGATAATTTGCATTTTGTTGTCATGTTCCTTCTTTATAAGACAGAGAAGATTATGATGGTTGAACAATTTACCACTACGTCGATTTCGTTACCTTGTTCAGTGAATATGAATATAGATACTTTCAATTAGTTGGGTGCAGTAATAGGGAGGATATTGTACTATGGGTGCCATATGCAAACCGTTTTAATATCTCTCCCGATATTCCTCATAATCTTTTCTGGTTGGTTTTTTCGAAAAGTTGCCATAGTTGATAAGACCTGGGTGACCACTTTGAATGGTTTTGCATACTATATCGCGTTACCAAGCCTGATTGTAAGTAGTTTTTTATCTGTTGATTTTTTTGATTCCAATACATGGACTCTTGCTTTTGAGAGCATTACAATCGTTATTTTGTTTTCTTTGTTTGTTTTTTTGGTTCTGTTGCCATTTAAAATGGACAGAGGCATCAAGAATGCAGTTCTCTTGGGTTCAATGGTTGGCAATACTGTTTTTCTTGGCTTTCCATTGATCGAGATCAATTTTGGAGTGGGGTATTTGAGTCAGTCAGCTCTCATTGGTTCTTTTTTACTCATTGTACCAATACTCCTGGCGATGGTTTTTATACAGCATCAGAATGTTTCCCAAGCATTCTCATTTAAAAGAGAGTTCTTTGAGTTTATAAAGAATCCACTTGTGTTATCTGTTGTGGTGGGAGTGTTATTAAGCCTCCTACATCCAGACTATGTCTTATTTGAAAGTATTACAAAAACCTTGTCGATGCTGGGTTCCACGGCGTCACCAATAGCCCTATTTGCACTCGGGGCATTTCTATGTGGCAAATCAAAAAATAACATTGGTATTTTATTACTCGTGTCATTCTTTAAACTTCTTGTTTTTCCGCTTGGAGCAATTCTTGTATCCCTTTATGTCTTTAAACAGGGTGATGTAAAGGTTTTAACATTACTTTCTTCGATGCCCGTTGCTGTGACAACCTTTGTGATTGCCGAAAAATGTGGCCTCGATGAAAAACTGATAGGAGATTCAATCCTTGTCTCAACCATTCTTTCTTTTTTTGTAGTTCCTATTATCGTATTCTTTTTCGTTTAAGGCCTTCCGACTTGTTGAGGGGCAGAACTTTTTTTTGACTAAAATAGGGTTGGGGTAAAAAAAAGCACACAAGTGGGTATGCGCTTTTATTATTGGTTTTAGTGTGAGATTGCCTTATCATCTCGTTGGTCTTGCGATAAACATGTTGTAAGAAAGTTGTGTGATCATATCAACATATAAACGGGAGGTGACATCAATTGAGTTGCGGACTGTTCTGGGTACTTTTCGTGCTCTGTAGAAATAATACCCAATATAGAACGAGAGAAGTGACCTTATTATACAAGGTATCCAATTTATAGTATTCCACGGGGTTCCAAATAACTGCGGAATTATCGCCACAAAGAGCGCTGCGGTTGTTATGGTTACAGTACTTGTTTTATCTTTAACTAGTTCTGGTGAGAACGATGCTATGTGTCCGATAATACACGTAATCAGCATTATTTGTATGTACATGTCCCGTGCGATGTGTTGCCCGTATTTTTGCATGATGGGTCCAAGGATTATTCCAAATGGAATAATAGTTATATTGTACCCGATTATAGATGTGAACGAACTGCCATTTCGAAATACCATAAGTGCTCCAAACATTGGTATGGTAAAACAAAATAGAAATCCACCAAATAAGTCAGGTTCATAATTGAACTGTACTGATAGGTGGGCTGCAGTTGCCGTTCCGGCGAGCCCTATGGATATAAAAAGGGAAAGCAATCCATAGAACAGACGATCCGATATGTCACTTTTCTCACAGCGTTCAAATACATCAGGTTTCATTGTGTGTTGTACCTCTTTTGATCGTTGAATGACAAAGAACTAATCCCACTATCCATTCAACACCGTTACTCTTTTTTAGCAATACACTTATGCACTGTGGTTGTATGAACATAGTAACCAAGGTGTCTTTTATGCATGATTCTCATGGTACAATTCAATCGTATGTATTGTTTTAGTTACATGAAAAAAATATTTTTACTGTGTGCGATTTTTGTTGGTTTTTCTTTTGGTGCTGGTGTCACCCATGCGGAATCAGCAGAGTCAATTAAGGTATTTGATACGGTTGTCGAAATAAAGAAGGATTCGACACTTCGTGTAACAGAACATATTTTATATGATTTCGGTTCAAATATTCGACACGGGATATATCGTGATATCCCTTTGGTTGGTCAGGATGATGAATTGTCTCTAACTTCTATTTCCGTTGTTGATGATGGTGGTACTGCCTATCCGTTTACTGTTTCAGAAAGTGGTGGTCTGAAAAAAATTAAAATAGGTGATGCTAATCAAACTATAACAGGCGAACATTCGTACGATATTTCGTATGATGTTCTTGGTGCACTTGGTTATTTTAATTCGTATGACGAAGTGTATTGGAATGCGACAGGGGATACATGGCAGGTACCAATCGAACAGGCGTCTGTGAAAGTTGTTTTATTGGATGGATCAAATGTACTACAGTCATCATGTTATCTCGGCACTGCTGGTTCAAAGGAAAGTTGCGATTCGTCAAAAAAAATTGATGGAAAAATGGTATCATTTACTGCAAATCGTGAATTAAACCCTGGTGAAGGGGTTACTGTTGCAGTTGGTTTTCCTAAAGGAGCTGTGACTGCAAGAGTTGTTACTGCGCCAACAGAGGAGGAGTTATTCAATTCGAAGATATATTCTTTTTTGGTGAAGGATGGATGGGTGTTTTATGGACTGCTGTTGATTGCGTTTATATATCAGTTTAGGAAGTGGTATCGATACGGTAAAGATCCAAAAGGGACGGGCGTTATTATTCCTCAATACGAATCTCCGAATGGACTCTCTCCAATGCAAGTTTGTTTCATGTTGAAACAAAGTTTTGGCAACAGTCTTTCTGCTGAGATCGTTTACCTCGCGACAAAGGGATTTATTACTATCACACGAATACCAAAACAAGGTCTCTTTAGTGCACCTGAGGATTATGAACTGAGAAAAATAAAGGAATCTGATTCAAGTTTGAATGCATTTCAAACAAAACTCCTTACTGGTTTGTTTAATCCATTAAGCTCGAATGTACGCTTACGCGAACTTGCTGTAACGGAAGATATGTTAAAAAAGGCGACTACGGCAGGTGGTGCTATGGGTGTTGCGGGCGCTGTGTTGGGTGGTTTATTTGGTGATCAGATTGGAAAACAGAAAGAAAAAATGGAGAGGCAATTGGACGGTACCGTTACGCTCGCAGAGCTTAGAAATGTTTTTTACAATACGGCTTCAGAAATGTACGTAGATGTTGAGGAATCACTTGTAACGGGTGGATACATCGAGCGACAGCAAAAGATTCTCTCCACATCGTCTGGCGGTGGTTCGCGCACTCTTGGTATCATAATAGCCTCCCTTTTCTTTGCGGTATTTGGGTCTATTTTTGGAGGAGTTTGGGCTAGTTTTCTACTACACAATCAAGGTGTCATCAATTTTGTTTGTGCGTATATTACCTTTATTGTAATAAGCGCGATATTTGCCATTCTTGCCCCAAAAATGACTCCAAAGGGCGTGGCAGCAAAGAGGTGGGTTGAGGGTTTTAAGTTGTATCTTTCTGTTGCAGAAAAGAGGCGAATCGAATTCCATAACGCACCAAAAAAAGACCCAAAGATTTTTGAAGAACTCCTTCCATATGCAATGGCGCTCGGTATTGAAAAAGAGTGGGCGGAGGCGTTCGAAGGGATTACCATGGCACCTCCTTCGTGGTACGGGGATTCATCAATGGCAGGCTCGTTCCATTCAACTGCTTTTGCGGGTGAAATGTCGTCTTTTTCATCTATTGGTGGCTCTGCGCTTACATCATCTCCACATTCAGGTTCAGGCGGTGGAGGCTCTTCTGGAGGCGGTGGAGGAGGCGGTGGTGGCGGAAGCTGGTAGTTCTTATTATAAAAACAACACCCCTGTGTTGTTTTTATTTGCACCAAATTGGAACTAATCTCGTAGTACTTGTACCGGCGAGTTTATATCTTGTCGAGTTACATTATTCTGCTATGAATGAACATATTGAGAAAAAGGAAATAAGCTTACTTAACACTAATGTTGGTGATTGTGTGAAGGGTGTGGCTAAATTATCGTGGGTGAAACCAGTATTACTCTTTTTCCTACTTGTTATTGTATTTGGTTTGGGTATGAGTATGGGAAGGGAACGTGGTTACCATAGCGAGCGATTTGGAGGTAATGGTCAGTACTCTCAATCAAAGTGTGGTTTCTCTCAGAAAGGATATATTCGTCCTGGTTTCAATGGGTATCAACAGATGAGTGAGATTCGAAATCAGATGATGCGTCAGAATGGCGTAAGTGGCATTGATACACCTCTTGATGTGCAATAATCATTAGACCCGCGGCACTATTTTTAAAGCGAAATCCGAGAAATGCCCCATTTAAGCTAAAGCTTAAATGGGGCATTTCTTTGATGTGTATTCTCTGGTGTACGTTGTATAATCAAAGGTATGAAAAAAGGATATCATTCAAACATTGAGAAACTGACGCTTCTTAATACAAGTTTCAGAAAAGTGCTTTATACAGGCGAGGAATCTCAGCTCGTGCTTATGTCCCTCTTACCAGGTGAGGATATTGGTTCTGAGGTCCATCCTGATAACGATCAGTTTTTTCGATTTGAAAAAGGGGAGGGGAAGGTCATTATAAATGATACTGAATATAGGGTTTCTGATGGGGATGTGATTATTGTGTCAAAGGGTGCTCGTCACAACATCATCAACCTTTCAAAAATTGAGGCTCTCAAGTTATACACCATTTACATGCCAGCTCATCACAAGGATGGCATTGAACGTGCCACAAAAGCTGATGCAATGGCTCGTGAGGCAGAATTTGATGGTGTAACCACAGAATAGGGTTTTCGGTTAATAACCATACTGATATGAATATACCAAAAGGAACTCGAACCTGGGTAGATGTTGATACTAAAGCTGCAAAAAGAAATCTCACTACTCTTTTTAAAGCTGTAGGTAAAGATACTCTTAAGATGGTTGTTGTGAAGTCGAATGCATATGGCCACGATATGGATTATTTTGCACACCTTGCTGTTGCAGCTGGTGCCGACATGCTCGGTGTTGATTCTTTTGAAGAGGCAAAAGAATTGCGCGTGACTGGTATATCTCTGCCCATACTTGTGTTGGGATATACGTCATGTGATTTATGGCTCGAAGCAGCGGACCTTAATGTATCGATTACTATTTCAAACATGACTGATCTCGAGCGTTTATGTAATTTTCCTCGTGAGTTAAAAATTCACATCAAGGTTGATACCGGTCTTCATCGTCAGGGTTTTTTGATGAGTGAAAAAGAAAAAGCAATGAACGTTATCGAATCGTTGCCGCTCACTATTATTGAAGGTGTGTATTCACACCTCTCAGCGGCAGAGACACCTGCGCTCAAGGATCATACCGAACGACAATTCAAAGAGTTTGAAGAGTGGAAGAACGCCCTTGAACTTATTGATAAAGAACCAATTGCACATATTAGTGCTTCGGCAGCCGCTCTCATTCATCCACACATGCGTTGTGGTATGGTTCGCTTTGGAATTACTGCGTATGGCTTGTGGCCTTCAGTAGAAACACGTGCCACTTTAAAAAAAATAAAGCTCGAACCAATTCTTTCATGGCATGCACGAATAAGTGAAATTAAAAAAGTCCCGCTTGGTGAACCTGTGGGGTATGATTGTACCGAAACACTCCTTCAGGACTCCACTCTTGCGGTTATATCAGTTGGGTATTGGCATGGTTTACCTCGATCGCTCTCGTCAGTTGGTGAAGTATTAGTGAAGGGTAAGAGGGCTCGTATTGTTGGTCGTATTTCGATGGATATGTCGGTAATAGATATCACTGGTATTGTGGGTATAAAAGCGGGGGATGTTGTTACTTTTATCGGTAAGAATGGTAAGGATACAATATCGGTTGAGGAAGTCGCGCTAAAAGCGGGGACTATTAACTATGAAATTGTCACCCGTATTAATCAAGATATACCAAGGATTTATTGTTAAGGATTTTTTTTATATGTTTTGACAGGTGTTGAAATATGATAAGGAAACACAAAGGGCGGCGCACT
>CAIMLU010000039.1 GCA_903842365.1 uncultured bacterium | reverse complement strand
TTATCTATATCTTCTCCGGTGTATTCATTTTGGAGGCGACAGATATTATTTAGAAATTATTTAATAGCCAACCCTTTATATCTGAAAGAGTATCAAGAATTAAAAGAAAATAATCTGAGAGTTACACCCGAAAAAGATTTGCAAGATTTATCTCTCAGTGAGGTCTATAATTCTGGAAAAAGTGAGTTTGTTCGAAAAATAATTGATTTAGCTGAGGATATAACCACCACTGTTAGGTATTTTGTAGCACTGCAATTGGAGGGGGATATTTCAAAGATTATTCAGCAGATTCATTTACAATACCAAGAAGTATTGATGCCGAATTTAGCAGAGCCTCATATTACCGTTAAGGCGCCAACTGGTTTTTATACAGACTATTGGGTGAATAAATTTGTTGAAATTTTACAAAGTTATAAACCCTTTACGGTGAGGTTTGATCAGATTGGGGTGTTTAATAATAGTGTTGTGTATTTAGAAGTTAAGGGTTGCGCTGAAGTCGTTGATATTCATAATAAATTGATTAACTGCCTGGGCTCTAGCCCTGAATTAAAAGCAAAGTATTTTGAAGGTTCGCAATATATACCACACACCACTCTTGCCCATGTTAAAGAGAGTTCTGTTTTGGATGAAATTTTGCCTCAGATAAGAGATGTTGTGGAGCCTTTAATGCCTATGGATTTCACTATTAAAAATATTGTGATTTATAGACAGGATGGGAAAGGTAACCCTTTCTATAAATATAAAGTAGTGTCTCTTAATTAGTCTTATGAATAGTTATGATCTGTACTGCATTATATGTTGTCGATGTTAATGATTTATTAAATAAGTTTCCACCAAAACATGAGTGTGTTTATGGTGATCATTCAACAATTGCTTTTAATCCTAGAGATGGAATAAGCGCTATTGTTATCGGTAATAGATACCTACTAAAAATAGTAGGCAGAGTAGTTAATGATATTGGTGATGCTTTAATTGTTGAAAATCCTAAGTCAGAAAATGCGTTCCCACACATCACCGTTTCTTGCAAGAAGGGGGTTGATCCGTATTATTCCAATGAACTTATCAAAGAGGCTAAAGAATCTAATTTGATTGAATATTTTGACACCCCTATATTCATTGATGTTGTCGAAGGGTATTTTGACGGTGAAAAAGAGTATCGTGGTTAATTAGTATGAGTTGATATGACCTTAATTCCTTCAGGGTATTTTTGAAGATGAATCATATCTGTTGGATTAATCCCAGTTTTTTCTCCATTCGTGTAATCTGATATAAAATCACTAATCAAGGCGTCGTGAGTGATTACGATGATTCTGTATTTTTTGTCTCGCAATTCAAACAATCTTCCAAGGATTTTTCTAATCCTTTGGGTTACATCTTTGTATTTTTCAATAACATCTATCTCTTTTGTTATTGATAATGGAAGTTTTTCTAAATACTCTCTATTAATGTTGTGTATTTCATCTAGTTGAAAATATGCTCCAGGGGTAAGATTTCTTGGGTTTGTAAACTCTTTTTTAAGTTCTATTTGTTCACCGTTGTAGTTAATCGTGCCACCGTTTACGAATTTAATAAACAGTTCTTGGTTGAAATTTCGAACTTCTCCAATTTGTTCAAAAGTATCAATACCATAGTTTTGTTCAAAGCCACGAACGGTCACTCCTTTTTGTGTTAATTCAGTACTCAGTATTTTTGCAGTTTCGAGAGTTCTGCCCGTTGGTGATGCCCAGATAGCAACGGTTTCATCATGATTAGTATTATCTGCGATTTCTTTTGCGGTTGCTTTTATTTTCTCAATCTCTATTTCTTTATCAAGAATATCATCTGCGGTGTGAACATCGTTCCACTCAGGTTGGTTGTATCCAGATTTGGCGTGTCTTACTAGGTGAATGTTTACTGTTCCTTCAGGAATTTGTTCTTCAGGCATTTTTTCCATACATTACATTATATCAAATATTTAAATCACTCTCATTGGATCAAATAATGATGGTTTAATTTCCTTAGATTGCTTCACTATAGACAAAATGGCGCAAATGAGTTGTGAAAAGTTTCATTTTCCGCAGAACCCTTGAATCTGCAAAATGTGAGTCTATAATTATTATGTTGGATGTCGGCGCGCGTGTTTAGGAAAGAATAGTTACATCACCATCTGTGGTGTCGAACCTATCCCACGCAAAAAATGAAATATGGGTTTCTATTGTCAATCAATTTTTACCTTTATTCATTTTTTGCGTGGGATAGGTTTTTATTTTCTGACGCAAATTATTCACGTTAAATCAAAAAGACTATGCAGAAATTAGAATGGCAGACAGTTCAGAAGCGAGTAAACGACCTTATTCCTTATGAGGTTAACCCTCGCACAATCACCGACAAACAAATGTCGGATCTTAAGCGAAGCATTAAGAAGTTTAACTTAGTTGAAATACCCGCAGTGGACTTCGACGGCACAATCCTTGCTGGGCATCAGCGTATTAAAGCGCTTCAGCTCCTTGCTCGAGGAGACGAATCAATAGATATTCGTGTTCCTAATCGAAAACTCTCAAAACAAGAAGCTGATGAGTACCTTATTGGGTCAAACAAACTTGGTGGTGACTGGGATTATGACCTTTTAAAGTCTTTTGACCTTGGCACATTATCTTTCGCTGGTTTCGATGAAGTCGAACTTGCGGATTTGTGGCACAAAGACGCTGAAACCTCAGAAGATTCATTCGACGTTGAAGAGGAGTTAAAGAAAATTACCAAACCTACAGTAAAACTTGGCGATATTATTCACCTTGGTAAACACAAAATCCTTTGTGGTGATTCCACTAACAAGAAAAATCTCAAACGACTTTTGGGTAACGAACAAGCGTCGATGATTTACTCGGATCCTGTTTACAATATCTCTATTGATTACGATGGTGGAATAGGTGGGAAGCAGGGTTATGGTGGAAACGTGAACGATTCTCGTTCATACGAGGAATATAAAACCTTCATCAAGGATAGTCTCGGCGCTACGCTTTCGGTGTCCTATCCTAATACTCACGTCTTCTATTACTGTGACCAAATCTACATAGGTCTCATTCAGGACGTGTATCGCACTCTGGGTATTGCTAACAAGCGAGTGTGTTTATGGCTCAAGAATTCACAAAATCCTGTACCAAAAGTGTACTGCAATAAAGCTTATGAACCTGCTGTATATGGCACCCGAGGACGTCCGTACCTCTCTCAATCCAAACAAGATCTCAATGAGGTAATGAATAAAGAATTCACTACAGGTAATGACCTCCTAGAACAGGTTGATGATTTCCTTGAAATTTGGACTGCAAAACGACTCTCTGCGAAAGCGTATGAGCATGCGACATCCAAACCTATAACTCTTCATGAAAAGGCGATTAAGCGTTGTACAAAACCTGGAGACATCATTCTCGATAGCTTTTTGGGGTCTGGAAGTACTCTTCTCGCGGGAGAGCAACTTGGTCGACGAGTGTACGGATGTGAACTTGAACCGCGCTTTTGTGATCTTATTATCAGGCGATATGAGGCACTCACAGGTAACAAGGTAACCATTGAACACTATGAAGAAAAATAAGTTTCAAGACCAATTCCTCGCTGAACTGGTTCGAATTCCTATTGTTCAGATTGCCTGTGACAAAACAGGGTTATCTCGTAACACGGTTTATAGGTGGAAGAAGGAAGACAAAGAATTCGCTAAAAAGATGGACGATGCCATTAAGGAAGGTGTTGCTTTGGTAAACGACTTGAGTGAAAGCCAATTACTCATGCTCATCAAGGAAAAGAATTACTCAGCAATCAGCTTTTGGCTTCGTCATCGAAACGATAACTACAAGAATAAACTTGAGGTGACGACAAAGGATATTCCTGAAGAACTCACCCCTTCACAAACCAAGGCGGTTAAAAAAGCTCTTGCATTGGCACAAGTGATCCAAGAGCGTGCTTTTACTGATGCTGATATTAACAACGAAATAACCACCCAATAACATGATCGATGATGAGATCCTTAATCGAATGTGTACAGAGAGGTCTCTGCGCATTGCGATAACTAAAGAAAACTTCTTTCTGTTTTTCCATTTCTATTACGCGCACTATGTGAAGTATAAGACGGCGAATTTTCAGAAACAGATAATGAGTTACCTTCAAGGAAGTGCTACTGAAAATCTGTACGTAGTTGCTTTTCGTGGTTCAGGAAAATCAACCATAATTACCGCAGCCTATCCTATCTGGGCAATCCTTGGTAAACAACAAAAGAAATTTTGCGTCATTTTTTGCCAGACTAAAGCACAGGCAAAACAGCACATGATGAATATTCGTACCGAGCTTGAATCTAATGAGACGCTCAAACAAGATCTCGGACCGTTTCAAGAGGAAAGCGATGAGTGGGGTTCAAACTCTATTGTGTTTAAACAACACGGTGCTCGCATAACCGTTGCTTCAACTGAACAGAGTATTCGTGGAATTCGTCATAATGAACATCGACCTGATCTCATCATTTGTGATGATGTTGAGGACTATCAATCAGCGAGTACAAAGGAAGGTAGGGAAAAGACCTACAGGTGGCTTTGCGGTGAAGTTGTGCCTGCGGGTGATCGTGATACTCGCCTCATTATTGTGGGTAACCTCTTGCACGAAGACTCGCTCCTTATGCGCATTGAAAAAGATTTGTTAGACGGTCGTGCAAACGGCATTTTTCTTAGGTATCCGCTCATTAATGGGGAAGGTGTTTGTACTTGGCTTGGAAAGTATGAAAACAAAGAAGACCTTGAGAATGAGAAGCTTAAGGTTGTTAATCAAGTTGTTTGGGAGAGGGAATACATGCTCCGTATTATTCCAAATGACGGTCAGGTCATTCATCAAGAATGGATCAAATACTACGACAAACTGCCAGATCGTGATGACGTTCCTTTCAGGGGCACCTTTGCGGGTGTTGACTTAGCGATATCAAAAGAAGAATCTGCAGACTACACTGCGATTGTCACCGCTCGTGTGTATGGTCGAGGTGAAGACTTACGAATATACATACAACCAAACCCAATCATGCAAAAGCTCACCTTTCCTGAACAGGTTGAGTTGATTAAGACAATAAAAAAGACACAGATGCCAAACCTCAACGACCTGATGTTTGTTGAGAATGTGTCATATCAGGCAGCTTTACCACAACAGTTGGAGGTTGAGGGTGTGAGGGTGATTCCAGTAAAGCCGTGTGGTGATAAACGGACGCGATTAGCTTTGACTTCATCTGCCATAGCTTCCGGTAAAGTCCTGTTTGATAGGAGGTGTGAAGCATTAATAACTCAACTTGTTGGTTTTGATGTAGAGAAACATGATGATCTTGCAGATGCTTTCTCTTTGTTGGTAAACGAGACACTCGCTCGGTATTCAGGTAAAGGTGTAATGCTGATGGGGTTTATGGATAATCATACAGGTCGTATAACAGGTAATGTGTATCAAGGTTAATCATTGTCTTGTTGCCAACAAGTGACGTCTTAGCAAAGGGTTCTTTCTCTGTCATTAATATATACATATGGAGACCAATGTAATTGGCAAAATTCACAACGATATACCCATAACTGAAAGGCGTGTCAGGTATTGTTTATACGCTCGTAAATCGACCGAATCAGACGAACAACAGGCCTTGTCGATAGATTCTCAGGTTAAAGAAATGACCGCCATAGCAGAACGTTTAAGGCTTAATGTTGTTAGTATAAAAAGAGAATCACATTCCGCAAAAGATTCAGGACAACGACCTCTCTTTAAAGAACTGCTAAGAGAAATCAGTGATGGCACCTACAACGGGATTCTCACATGGGCCCCAGATAGACTTTCCAGAAACGCAGGCGACCTCGGGTCGCTTGTTGATTTAATGGATCAGAAGAAACTCATCCACATTCAAACGTACGGACAGACATTCACCAATTCGCCGAACGAGAAGTTTCTCTTAATGATCCTATGTAGTCAGGCAAAGCTTGAGAACGACAACAAAAGTATCAACGTAAAACGTGGATTGAGAGCCAGAGTCGAAATGGGATTGTGGCCCTGCAGACCTCCGACAGGGTATTTCAAGACCAAACGAACGGATAAGAAGTGCGAAAGCATCTTAGATCCAGAACGTGCGCCAATTATTAAGCAAATGTACGAGAAAATCGCATACGATAATTGGAGTGGACGAAAGCTCTATAGCTGGCTTCGGTACGAGATCAAGTTCAAAACCGAATTCAACAAACCTCTCAGTCTCGGTAATTTATATCGCATACTTGATAATCATTTCTATTACGGACGATTCGAATATCCAAAGGGTTCAGGGCAGTGGTACAACGGAGCGCATGAGCCGATTATCTCAAAAGAACTGTTTGATCAAGTTCAGGAGCAAATCAAGAGCAAGACCATGGAATCCCGTGCCTCTCAAAAAGAATTCGCATTCACAAAGATAATGACATGTGGGCTTTGTGGTTCGGGAATCACTGCCGATGAAAAGTTCAAGCACCAACAGAATGGCAATGTGCATCGATATGTTTATTACCGTTGTACCAAGGCGAAAGACCCCATTTGTACATGCGAAGCCATTAATGAGGAGGATCTAATAGATCAGCTAAAGGGATTGCTAGACGATATCGACATTCAGACTGTGCCGATGAAAGACAAAATTACGATGGAGGTAAAGCGGATAAAAAAGTTTCAACAGATGTTACTTGGCGAGAAATCTCAAATCATCATTAAAGATATTGATCTACGAAACTATACAAAATTCCTTCTGCAAGAAGGATCTGGGGAAGAAAAACGCGAACTCTTGAGGTGTTTAAAAACAAGGATTGTTATGAATAATAAGAAAGTAACAATTCAACATTAGTTTTTAATATCTACTAGACAGTTGGTGTTTTATGAACACAAAAAAAACCGCATCGTGCGATTTTTTTCAGGCTCAACTTATTTCACCAACGAAGAGACAATTGGTAACTCGATGAAGAACGTCGATCCCTTCTCAGGAGCATTTGATCGGAAGCCGACGGTTCCCCTGTGGGCATCGGCGACACCTTTCACGAGAGCAAGACCGAATCCTGATGCCTCTTTGTTCTTCTTTGGTGAATCCTTGCTCATGCCACCAGCGGTGAAGAGTCGTGGCTTCACGTCTTCTGCAACGCCATCACCACTGTCTTTCACCTCAAAGATGATTTTGCCGTCCCTCTGAAATAGATCCACTTTCAAACTACCGTGAGGATTGTTGTACTTGATGCCGTTCGTAATGAGGTTCTTGAAACACTCTGTGAGCTGGATAGAGTCACCAACTGTATTGTAGTCACCATCCACCACATGAGACTCAAACGTAAGGGCGAAATCACTCTTCTCTGCTACGTCTTTCTGCTGGGTGATGAGTCCAAGGACAATCGGTTTGATGTCGACAGTCTTCATGTCAAATGGAAGGGTTCCGTTCAAAGCACTTGCACCTCGGAGAATACTCTGAACATAGTTCACTCCGTTATCAGTGGTCTCAAGGCCTTGCTTTAGGATTGGCTTTGCCGCCTCAGGAACCTGACCGTAATCATTGCTCAAGAGAAGCTCGGCAAATATGTTCTTTGCCATGCCGAGGTATCCCTTGATCTGATGGTTCATGACGTGAATAAGAGTCGACTGGTTATCATTTGAGATTTTGAGTTCAGTGTTTCTAGTATCAAGATTTTTTGCGAGCACTTCAATCTCTTCTCTTGCCTGCACTTCTCTCTTAACACTCTTGATAAGGGACCTGCCAACTACTGCAAGTAGGACGAGGGTTGCAATAACGACATATCGAACATTTTCAATTTGTCGGATAAAGAGTATTGCGAATGTGACAGCGAAAATCGTCGTAACCAAGGCCTGGGTTCCGAGTAATTTAATACTGAACGCCTTGAACCTCACAATCATGAACGCCAAGAAGGCGATGAACAAGACCATTCCAATAGGTCCAATGAGGTTCACTTCATACAGCGCCAATGCATCACCTGCTATGTTTGTTGCGGCGAAAATTGAAAGAAACAAGACCGAAGCAATCGAAAGCCATGCAATCTGTTTCTTGAAATCAGGTTCAGTCGTTTTTTTGAAGTAGTGGACACCTAGTATTCCAACAAAGACGATAGCCAAGACTTCGAGCGCGTATATGTAGAGCCAGAGAGGGCCGTAGCCTGGTTCACAGATTGATAAGTCGAAGTATGTCGTGTTTAGACGCGTTGGCAAAAGCAAAAGAACTGGAATATAGGCGACAAGTAAGCTGATTTTTTGTTTAATACCTAAATTATCTTTCTTAAAATAAACCCAAGTAAAATATACAACCAAGGCAACTAATGTTGTTTGGAAAAAAGCGGATAATTCCCATCCCAAATAAACCAAATCAGCACGTGCAGCAATCCAGGTTACTAATTCGTTTAAAAGTAATAATGTAAAATTGATTGATATTAAAAGTAGGAGTTTTGATTGTGATTGCTTTTTATTTTTCAAAAAAATGAACAAACCAAAAAAAACTGAGAATATTGAAATTGGTAAATATGCATAATACAAGAGGGTTGGTGCTATTGTTGTGTCAAACAATCCCCAAAGGTTCACTGTTGCATCAGGACAAAATAAGTTTTCCATAAAAAGATTATACAGTATATAATGTATATAATGTCACAACCAAAATACCCAGGTGTTCTTTCTTGGATAGATAACAACCTCAAGGTTTCTGAAACCGTTCTTTATGGTAAGGGTGTTTTTGCAACATCCGATATAAAAAAAGGTTCCATTTTAGCCATTATTGGTGGTTTTATTATGACCCTCGAAGAAGAAAGTTGTCTAGAAGAGTCTGTTTCAGACCTAGCTGTTCAGATTCATGATGATTTTGTTATAGGAATAAACAAGATTGAAGATAGACAGTTAATTGATAACTTCAATCATTCTTGCAACCCTAACGCTGGTTTTGGTGGGCAAATTTTTTTAAGAGCAATGCGTGATATAAAAACGGGTGAGCAAGTAACTTTTGATTATGCTATGACTCTAGGGGGCACTAAACCTTACGAACTAGATTGTTTGTGTGGTGCAACGAATTGTCGAAAAAAAATAACAAATCATGATTGGAAAAAAATTGAACTTCAAGAAAAGTATGCTGGATACTTTCAGTGGTATATAGAAGAAAAAATTAAAAAATAAGTTTTTATTTTATGAAACAACAACGACCATTCTCTTGGATGAATCCAAGTATTGAAGTTAAAGACACTGAAAAGTACGGTAAGGGTATTTTTGCTACTAAAAATATAAAAAAAGATGAGGTACTTATTGTGATGGGTGGTTACATCTTTGATATTGAGGATGAAAACCATCTCAATGACTTTAATTGTGATAAACCAATAGAGATTTCAGAAGATTTTTCACTTTGCCCCATTGAACCGTCTGATATGGACTTAATGCCACAGCATTATGTCAATCACAGTTGTAATCCAAATACGGGTTTTAAAGGTTCACAATTCATGGTTGCTATGAGAGACATTCAATCAGGTGAGGAGGTCTTGTACGATTACGCGATGATCATTGCCTCAAATCCAAAAAGCACTGAATATTTCAAAATGGACTGTTTGTGCGGTGCTCCGAACTGTCGAAAAGTCATTGACGAGGAGGGTTGGAAAAATCCTAAACTTCAAGAAAGATACGCCGGATACTTCCAGTGGTATATCGAGGAAAAAATAAAGAAGCTCAAAAATTCCTGATTCGCCCCCTCCTCTCTTCTTCATCCATTTCACACTAAAACCACCCGCTGATCTATCCCCCGAAAACCGTACAGGTAAAAAACCTGTACGGTTTTCTTTGTATAATTACCAAAACAATGAAAAAACGATTCACCCTCAATGAGGAACAACAAAAGGAACTGCGACAATGTCCCCACATTCGCGCTGTATCAGCGCGCATGGTCCAATATACAGCTGACTTTAAACGACACACTCTCGTCGAAAGAGGTAAAGGTATACCCCCGCGGATCATATTCAAACAAGCAGGTATTCCTTGTTACTTTAATCCCGATTACGCAGCAGATCGTATTAATGACTGGAGACGTATAGCCGAGAAGTATGGAGCTGAGCACTTTGACAATGATACGCGTGGACAGGTTGGTACAACAACCCTCCTGCGTCATATGGATGAAAAACGAGCGTATGCATCCATGAGTGATGCGGAAAAGATAACATACCTTGAAGCACGCACTGAGGCCTTGGAACACATTGCTCGCCGTTTTGGACTACCTCCGTCGATACACAAAGCGCACAGCTCACGACGGAGGAAAAAGTGATGATCGTGTCACGTATGAAGAAAGGAAGTATTTCGCTTCGCTGTGCGCTTCTCAACATGGCACGTTCAACATACTATGAACACCCGCAACGTGCTCACAAACAACATATTCGTGATGAGGTTACTGTTTCACGTCTCCGCACTCTCGCAAAAGTAAAGAAGTTCAAGTTAGGTATCAAAACACTCACCATGGCCTACATCCGTGTACACAAAGAAACCATTAACCACAAAAGAGTTGCTCGTCTTAAGCGAGAGTATGATATACCGACAAAGATACGGAGAAGACGCTATGCAACACCACAACAACCGAAACCAACGCAGGGTATGGTCATTGCGGACAATGTTGTTAATCGGGAGTTTAGAGTGGTGACACCATACCGTTTCGCAGGTACCGATGTGACATACCTCTGGATTCCTCAACAACAACGGTATGCATACCTTGCTCATGTCCGTGATATGGCAACGGGTGAATATCTTGGTTGGGATGTCTCGTACATGAATGATCAGGTACTTGCTGATGGTGCAATACTTGATATGGAAAAGCGACATGGTAGATTCACAAACCTCGTACTTCATTCTGACCGTGGTGGTACGTACACCGCAGCACATTTTCAAAACACCATTCTTGCACAAAGAGGAATCACACCGTCCATGTCTCGCAAGGGTAACTGTATCGACAATGCACCAACTGAATCAGGACATGGACATCTTAAGGATTGGTTTGAGTTCGAAGACTGCCTCACAGTAGAAGACATTAAACATGAAGTAGATCGCGTGATACACTACTTCAACAAAGAGAGACCGCAGTGGCACAGAAAAAAGATGACTCCGGTTGAGTACCGAAATCATCTTCTTCTGTCCACTTGATCCGGTTTTTTACCTGTACGGGATTTGGGGTACAGATCAGCTGGGTGGTTTTATTTGTATAAATTTTCGTCTTAGATTGCTTCAACCGGTTCTGTAGAACTTGCTTTGATTATTGTGGAAGTGCTGGTGTCATCCAAAGCCGAATCAATCAATGGTTCTTCATTTGTCGTTTCTTCCTCGTCCACACCCTCTTCCGTAATTACTTCTTCTGATTCTGTGTTGATGACTTCGAAGTCATTCAAAACCATTGTTTTATAAAAAGTGACACCGAGAACGAGAAGGATGATGAGGATTAGCCAAGGGCTAAAGAGTTTTTGAGAAGTGTTTTCCATATACCACCATTGTAAACAATGAAAGGTAAAATAAAAAGCCCCGCAAGTATCACTTGTAGGGCTTGGGTTTAAAAGCTGAAACTTCTCTATTCCGGATAACTGTCCATAAGCACCGTGTATTCGGCGTCACAGTCACCCCCCCCCACTAGGCGTCTTTCCCAGAGGCGTCTGCAAAGATAACTAGTGATACCAAAAACGATGTACCGTAATGACATTGGTACAAAATTTACCGAAGAGAGTTACGAAAAACTAAAGAATTGGGGATACTTATAGAGACTAAACGAAACATAAAAAACTCCGAGAAGGAGTTTTTTTATGTTTCAAGATTTTTCTGAGAATATTTCACCACACACCTTGAGAGAATTTGTGATTACAGCTGTGCAAAAACACCTCCTTGAGAATTTTTTGTATTTCAATTTCACCCACCAGAACAGGTAAAGTTACGGCCTCTAGCGAAAGTTTTTAAACACCTCTTCTACTTCACTTATTGTTTTACCGTACACACTCTGGAACACCGTACTATTCTGCTCTTTGGTGTTTTCCCTTCTTGTATTTCTGTACAACTTTCCAAAACATTCAATGCCAAATTGCTGAATAAGGAATGCAGTGAATGCACCAACGAGGCTATACCAATACATAACACGACCATCCTCGGGCGAATTGAGCCAACCTTGGTGATCCATAAGTTCAGAAAGTGCTGGGTACATACCTTTTGCATATCCTTCCTTTACATATGCAAGGTGTGGAGTCCCGTCCCACGCGTGGCCGACCATTGATTCTGCAAGACCCTCATTAAATAAACCAAAAGAGAGGCCCCATGGTAGAGATAAAAGGTGTGTATCCTCATGCTCACCGAGCGGCTTATCTTTCTTTGTATAGAGTACATGCACTCGGAATTCGTTTAGAATTGCTTGGGCATACCAATCATCACCCATGAGAGCGGTTTTGGTGGCTTCATTGGGGTAAAAGTAGTATTCAATGAGCTTGCCTGGATTATCAAGTTTGAGCGTTGTGATTATTTTTTGATATGCCGACTCTTGAGTTTTCACGATATGTTCCAAATCTTTTTCTGCCTCAGATTCGGCAAAGTAGTGAAAAATGTAATGCTCGGACTGAAAAGTCTTCCACCGTGGGTAGGTTTCAAATGTGTGTATGTAGGTTGGGAGGTTTTGATCAAACACAGTTGTTTTGAATTTTGATCCCAATTATTGTGTTGATCTCAAGAAATCCAAGCTCTCAGATATGAATTCTTTTGGGCTCAATTTCCTATCCCATATACGCCTTACTGCATCAAGCTTCTCCTTCAGGTCTGGATAGAAAAGCAATTCTTCCTCGCCGATTGCACTTCGGATCGGTTCCAGATTGAGAAAGATGACATTGAAGATTTCTGACAGCTCCCAGAGCGCTTGATCTTCTTTAAGGTCGAGCGTCTTGCAGAAATCATAAAATGCAAAATGGGTTAATTCGTGAACAATGACCTCTTTTCGCATCGCAAATGACCTCTTATAAAAAACCTGAAAGGTCTTGGTTTCGAGGTAGCGAGGGTTGCAGTCAAAGATCGAAAGGTAACAGGTGTAGTCTTGATTGCTGTAATCGAAATTGAAATAGTCCAATAGTTGAGAAAAAACAGCTTCTTTGATGTCCGAAAAGCATTTCTGAGTTTCTGCGAGTGTCTCTAAAATCTCTCGCTCGTTCTGTTTGTAGAATACATCTATGTATTCACTATGATTTTCTTTTGTTATTGTCGGGTGAAAATCACAAATCTTTTTGCCGAAATCGGCACCGCAGAAAACCGCGTCATTAAACGTAAGGTACACCTCTTTATCCAGATCTTTATTTAATTCAATTTTCATATAAATAGCCTCCCAACTTTTCAGTCAGGAGGCTTAAATTATAACTTACTATACACGTCCCAAACAAGCCAATCCAGCACAGTCAAGGAATGCTTGCAGAACTTGTCATCAACAGACCAGATGGTCCCGTGTCGGAGGTAGGCGCTGTATGCGCAACCGCCACCACAGAGACCCAAAGATTTGCAATCGAAGCACTGAGGCATCGTAAGAGGAGACCTCTTGCCCCACTCTTGAATTAGCGGATTGTCAGCGAAAACAAAATCGGAAGTGACCTTGCCGAAGAAGAATTGCTTACAACCCACGCCTTCATGGCAAATCCCCAAAGATCCGTCTGGTGAAATAGCTAATTGAGAACCTGTCGCCCTGCAATCAAACGGATGGAGCTTACCTTTGCTCAACGCTCTGACTTTCCTCATGATCCTGTCTTCGTACAGGCCAATCTCTCTGGCTTGTTCAAAGTACTCAAGCATGCGCTTTGTCGCAATCTCTGTATAAGAGACGTCAACACGGCGCTCAAGAGTATCGAGCATGAGATTGAAGTTCACGGACTGAAATCCGTATTGCTTGTGGAGCACGAGTAACTCGCTCAGCTTATCGACATTGTGGTCACCGATGGTCGCGGATATGTTGATATCCTTTCGGCCACTGGAATGCAGGCGCTGTATTGAAGCTTCAATGTCTTTAAACGTCCCCTTACCATCGGCATACACTCGTTGATCATCGTGAGTTTCCTCACAACCATCGAGCGATATGCAGATCGTAATCTCTGGGTGGTCCACAAGATACCTTGCGACCTCTTCAGAGATTTTAGTTCCGTTATTGATGAGCAAGAGACCGATGTTGTATTGGGCGAACAAGGCTTTATGCTGAGTTTGGATATACTCAACAATGCGCTTCATAAGTCCAAAAGCAAGCAGGGGCTCACCTCCATAAAAAACGATGGTTTTGTGGAATTTGTTTGGCTTGAGGTTGGCGAAATACATGTCAATCGCCGACTTTGCCGTCTCCCACGTCATCATCGTTGAGCCTGGGCTGCAATTCGGCATGTTGTTATTAATGAAACAATAACGACACCTGAGATTGCACGTATCCGTTAGCAACATAAAGACGGTCTCGAGACTTGGCTCGAGAACATACTCTCGTTGCTTTTCCTGCAAAACTTGATAGTCATCGAAGTCCGCAGGAACGACGAGTTTTTGATTCTCCAATTCAAGAAGGATCTCATCTGCATCATCGTAATGAGTGCGGAGGTTCTCCACCGTTGTGCCATAACGCAACTCATCAAGAAGATTTTTGTATTTCTCTTCGAGAAAAATCAGCGATAGGTGAAGCGAGTGGAAAAGCGCAAACACACCATTACGAGATGTGAGGTGGGTCCATCGGGATAGTCTAACTGGTTTATCATTCATGGTTTTCAGCGTAATAGATTGAGAGGGAGTGCACGAGTTAACGTACACTCCCTCGGTGCTATTCACCTCGTGGTGGAATCAGTGACAAGAACACCCGCATGCGCAGTTTTGCACGAGCAGGACGCTCAAGTTAATGTTACCGGCCACGGAGGCGAGTTGGGGTTGCGATACCTTTTTCATGGTGTTTAATTTCCCTAACAAATCGCCTACAAATCCATGACGATGGCTTGTTGATGATTGCTAGGGATTTTTAATCCCAAATTAGTGATATTGGTAAGTCAGAATCAAAAATCCCTAGCAATCTTTTTAAATGAACAAATTACGTGTAATCTACAATACTTTGATATAAATATCAAGCCGTTTTGAGTTAATATCTCTGGACATGGCTATAAATATAGTTATACATGGAAAATATTTTATTGAATCTCAAAAAAATAGATTGTTACATTCAGAGTTATGATAAAATGATCCCCATGACACACGAAAAGGGCGAAACTGAATTATCCATAAGCAAAGATATTGAGGCATTCATCTCTCACCCCGAAAACACCACCCTCTACCGCGGTGAAAGTGAGGTAAACAAGAAAGGTCTCCACTTCACCACAAGCAAGGAATGGGCGGGCACATTCGGCAAGACGATCATCTCAGGAACACTACCCGTGGGAAGCAAAGTGCGAATCATAACCGACGAAGACATGGAGAGCGCCATGAAACGAGGAGCCACCTCAGAGAAAGCACTCTGGGAATACATCTTCGCGAGCGGATGGGACGCCATCGTCGGATACGATTCGATGAATTCCAAAGTGCTCGACGTGATCGTGAACCCAATACACCTCGAACGATTCAAGTAGTAAGAACAGATTGGTGGTTTTCACTGCCGATGTGTACTTAAAAAGAAGCTTTCTCCTGTAATTTAATCTACGAGATCGATGAATTTAAAACCCTCCATATCTCCACCATCGCAAGGGTATCAAGGTGACAATACTTCTTGAGTGCATCAATCTTCATTGCCTTCTCTTGCTCTGAATATTCGTCATTGATGATTCGGTTCCATGTATCAGAAGCGGTTCCACCTTCTTGAATATGCATGTCTTTGTGTGAAAGCTCTGGGACCAGGGCAGGAAGCACGTATTTAATAGACGCACTTCCTTGAAACTTATGGTGGTCATACACCGTTGTCTTTCCTGAGAATGGAAGCATGAGGTCCACAACCCTTTCATTCACAGAAGCCATAAAACCCTTGTATTGAGGCAATCGATCACCAATCTGGTCATTGATACCTTTCTCGAATTTCTGGTTCCAAACAACAACACTGCCTGTTTCAGGTAAATGCTTTTTAAGTGCTTCGGCGAATGATTCATCTGGACAACCTTTCTCGGTGTAGAGAAAATCATAGTGGTCCAATTCACTTCCATCTGATTTGATGACATGGAGTGAAAACTGGAATGGTGTCTGCTGGTATGGACGATATCTGTTGTGTTGAGGGATCGCTGAAGGGTATGTTTCGTAATCAAGAAAAGCGAGTGGGTATTTCATAGTATCCAAAAACTCTCGAATACCTTTACGGTCCACATATTCCTTATTCGACTGGGCTGTATCTACTTGTCTCCTTTGATTTTCCGACAACTCAAAGTCCTCAGGAACATCCTGAATGCTCAAGATGTTGCTATCTACTAGTTCAATTAGTTTCTTCTTATTTACCCTCGCTATAGCGTGCACGGGGTATTCGGGGAGATCTGCATTTGAATACTGAGAGGTAGTGCAGTGAGAATTCCAACCTTTAAAGATACAGTCGCAGTGTCCCAAAGGTTCTGTCTCTCTAGAGAGGTATTCATTAGCTACTTCCATACTGTTCCTTACTTCACCAAGCTTTTCATTAACCGTATCGGTTAGGTTTTCAATGAGGAATAGTTTGTGAATATCTATATCTCCAGATCGTATGTATTCCTTGTTTAATCGAATGAGGTTCATGGTCCCGATCTTCACACTAAGGTCATCGAGTAGGGCCTTCTGGAATGCTATATCAATGAGATAGTCTTCGGTTTTTCTGCCACCGTTTTCTTCCGATGAAGTTGATGACTTTACCTCATAGAAATCATAGAGGCTGGTTGTTTCATTCCATACGAAGATATCTGATGCCATTAGAAACTTCTCTGTGGCAAAGACTGGTTGGTATATAACGGGAGAATGTTCCGTCATTAGTTTTTTAGTCAGTTCAGTGTCAGTGCGAGATTCAACTGTTTTTCCATTAGGAAAGAGCCCTCGTGCCATTTCATCAATCTTGTTTCCTGTATCGATGATGTTCTGTTCGAAGGAGGATAGTGGATACTTGTTATAGATGTCTGGCCTATGGATTTTGAGCCACGCATTCTTGGCACAATCGAGAAAGGTTATGAAGTTAGTCTTGCTGATTTGCATGGGTTGATAATATCACTTGTATTGCGATTCGTAACTGAAAACACACCATTCTCTGGTGTGTTTTTCCTAAGCTTCTCGTGCTAGCTGTTGTTGGTGACCCTACGGGGAATCGAACCCCGATTTAAGCCTTGAGAAGGCTCCGTCCTAACCGTTAGACGATAGGGCCAAGCAAGGGAACGGTCGTCATAATACCATTTCCCGTTGTATTCGCAAGAATTTGTTGCTTATTTAA